>NZ_JBFUEN010000007.1:0-236879 GCF_056403915.1 Terrabacter sp. P2_E3 | reverse complement strand
GGCTCGAAAACCTGACTGAAGTCGAACAACCAGCTCAAAAAGCTAGAAGTTCAATTCAACCAAAGGATAATTCGCCCAAAACCACGACCGTCACCACGCCACTAGAGGACGAAGATCAACCGGCCAGGCCTCGGGACGAGGTAATTGGCATCGATTTTTGACACGCTGTTGAGTTCTCAAGAATCGGACACACACCATCAACCACCTCAACGAGGAGGCCTCCGGGGCAACCCTTCAAACTTACCCGCCTCGATGCGCTGGTCCAAATCGGCGCCGGCTCCGAGGAGCAGACCCAACCGGCCACGCCAGACACGCGGGCTCCCACGTCGATCAGACCGAACCAGCGGTCCTTCTCTCTGTGGTGCCAACCCCGGGACCGGCCTACTTCGCGAGGGAAGTTTCGCTCAGCGGTGGCGTCCGGTGCTCCCTGTCGGGCTGACGAAGAGAACGTTACAGGGCATCCCCCGGGATCTCATAATCGGGCCTCCGGACCCCCTCCCGAGGCCCTCCACGGAGCCGTCCGGAGGCCCGTCCGGACACGCGTGACGAGCCCACGGAGAGGCCACCGAGAGCCCACCGAGACACCGGAGAGCACCCCCGGAGGAGAGCCGCCGTGAGTCGGCTGGTCAGCCGAGCCGGGCGAGGTCCACGGTCCAGACCGGGTTGCCCGGCAGGACCTTGACCCGCTCGCCGCTCGCAAAGCGCGTCGACGGCTGGAGGAGGGGGACGAACGGGCTGCGCTGGTTCATCGCGAGCTGCCAAGCGGCATACGCCCCCGCCCGGTTGTCACCCACCGACGAACGCGCCGCCTCGGTGAGGTCGTCGACGAGCGTGTCGGTGCCACGGGCCCACCCGGCGCGCGACCCGACGAGCTCGCCCGGCGCGAAGGCCAGGTAGTTCTCGGGATCCGGGTAGTCGGGGTTCCAGCTCCACAGGCTGAACGCGGTGCGCCCGCTGCGGTAGGCGGCGACCGCCTCGGCCGCGGGCGCCGGGTTGAGCTGCACCTTGATGCCGACCTGCGCGAGCTGCGCACGCACGGCCACCGCCAGGGCGCTCGTCGGGATGCCCTGGATGGGCAGGTCGGCGGCAAACGACAGGGGGATCGGCTGGCCCTTGTAGCCGGAGCGGCGCAGCGCCGCCCTGGCCGCGGCGAGATCGCGCTGGGGCACGACGGGCAGCGTCACCACGGGCGTGGGTATGCCGTCCGCCCCGGTCGTGAGGATGCCGTCGGGCGTCGCCGTGGTGCCCGACGAGGACGGGGCCGGCGTGACCGAGGTCGTCGACGTCGTGGGCGTCGGGGTCCCGGTGCCGTCGGTGCCGTCAGTGGGGGCGGGCGAGGGCGCGAGGTCCTCGAGGGCACCGACGATGCCGGCGGGGATGAGACCCGCCGCGGGCATGGACCCGGGCGCGGCAGCCCTGCCGAGCGCCTCACGGTCGAGGCCGCGGCGAACCGCCTCGGTGAAGTCGGGGTCGGCGGTCCACGGGTTGAGGGCCTTGTCGCGCCCGAGGGCGAGGTAGACGAGCGAGCTCGACCGCATCGTCGTCACCGTGACGGCCGACCGTTGCGGCCGGCCGGTGGCTGCATCGGCCTGGCTCGGCGAGAGGTCGAGCACGAGGTCGGCACTGCCGGACCCGATGGCGGCCAGCTGCCGCCGCGCGTCGAGGTTGCGCACGACGATCTCGGGGAAGGCAGGGGTCGGCCCCGACCACATCGGGTTGGCCGCGAGCCGCACCTCGGAGGTGCCGCTGACGCTCTTGATGACGTAGGGGCCCGAGCCCGCCGAGTGCTGCGAGAGGTAGGAGCTCGCCTCGTCACCGGGGCCGATGGTGCCGCCGTGCGCCTTGACCGCCGTCGCATTGAGGATGCCGAAGGCCGGGTTGGCGAGGATCGCGGGCAGGGCGAAGTTCGAGCCGGGAGAGCTGAGCGTGAAGGTGCGGTCGTCGACCTTGACCGCCGAGACGGTGCCGAGGATCGAGCCGGCCGGACCGGACAGCCCTCGCACGCGCTGGAGGGTGAAGAGGACGTCGTCGGTCGTCACCGGTGTGCCGTCGGAGAAGACGAGGCCCTTGCGCAGCCGCAGCGTCAGCCACCGGCCCTCGGGGGACAGGGTGTACTCGGCCATCCCGGGCACGACCTTGGTCGGGTCGTCGGGGTCGAGCGTCGTCAGGGTCTCGTAGAGCGCGTGCGTCAGCATCGCCCCGCTGCGGTCGAACTGCCGCGTCGGGTCGAGCGTCGTGTGGTCGAAGACGGCCCCGACGACGAGCGGCGCGACCGGGGTCGTCGGCGCCGCGGTGGGAGTCGTGCTCGCGGTCGTGCCTCGCGTGGGGGCGGGCGTCGCGGTGCTCGTCGTGCATGCGGCACCCGAGGCCAGCGCGAGCACGCCGAGGGCCGCCACCGCGGTGGGGCGGACGAGACGTCGACGCATGGACTTCCTTCGGGGCGCCCGGACCGGAGACCGGACCCGGGACTTCGGCGGGCACGGAGAGCACGGTGGCAGGTGGCACCGACGGCGACCCGGAGCACCCCTGTCCGTGGTCGGAAGTCTAGCCGCCGGAGGCCGCCGCGGCGCCCGCCTGCTCGGCCGCCGGCGCGAGCACGAGATAGGCCTGCGCGACGAGCACGACCCCGATGGCCACCCACTTGCCCGTGGGCAGCTCCACCCCGTAGCGCCAGCGGTCGATGAGAACGAGCCCGACCTGGAGCATGACGACCCAGCCCATCGTCACGAGAGCCAGCTCGGCGTACCTCAGCGACGACGCATACACCCAGAAGAGGACGAGGAAGGCGCCTGCGCCGAGCACGAGCGCCCGCACGCTGCCGTTCTCGGCCCACTCCTTGGCGAAGACCGCCCCGAGCAGGTCGAGCCCCGCGAGGCAGACCATGGCGACCGTCGCGACGACCGGCACGGGCCAGGCATCTGGTGCCTTGATCAGCGGGAAGACGTCGGTGACGCTCATGGGTCGTCCTTCGGGGAACGGGCCCGCTCGAGCCACGGACCCCTACGCCTCAGAGGGCGCCGGTCCCGCCGCTGATACCCCTCAGGCCTGGCCGCCCTCGAACCAGGCGACGAGGGCGGGGTCGAGCGCCGGCACGTCGACCGCGCCACCGCCGGTGCGCAGCGACGTCGTCGCCGAGGCCCCGGCCGCCACGGCCTCACGCGCCGCGACGGGCGAGGTCATCGTCGGGCCCCCGTCGCGGGCGAAGCGGACGAACTCGGCGATGAGCAGCGGGTCGGCGCCGCCGTGACCCGTCGTGTCGGCCGCCGGGATCTCGATGACCTCGTCGGCGTCGTCGCGGTAGGTGTCGGTGCGGCGGGTCCACACCTTGACGAGCGCGCCGGGGCCGTCACCGAAGTTCTCGAGCCGGCCCTTCGTGCCGATCACGGTGTAGTTGCGCCAGTAGTCCGGCGTGAAGTGGCACTGCTGGTAGCTGGCGAGCACCCCGCCCTCGAGGACGAGGTTGGCCATCGAGATGTCCTCGATGTCGACGACCGGGTTGAGCTCTCGCTGCTCGGTGGGCGGCCAGTTGTCGAGGGAGTACCAGTCGGCCATCCGCCGGTCGGAGTTGTCGCGGTGGTCGGTGACGTCGCCGTAGACCGCGAGGGCGCCGACCGCGCTGACCCGCCGCGTGTAGGCGCCGGCGAGCCAGTGGATGACGTCGATGTCGTGGGCGCCCTTCTGCAGCAGCAGACCCGTCGTGTTGCGCCGGTCGGCGTGCCAGTCCTTGAAGTAGTAGTCGCCACCCGCCGAGACGAAGTGCCGGCACCAGACCGCCTTGACCTCGCCGATCGTTCCCGCCTCGATGACGTCGCGCATCGCCCGGACGACCGGCATGTGCCGCATGTTGTGCCCGACGTAGAGGCGCGTGCCCGTGCGGTGCGCGGCCTCGAGCACCCGGTCGGCGTCGGCGACGCTCGTGGCGAGCGGCTTCTCGACGAACGTCGGTATGCCGGCCTCCAGGGTGCGCACGGCGTGCTCGGCGTGCGCGTGGTCGGGCGTCAGGACGAGCACCGCCTCGATGTCGGCGCGCACGTCGGGAGCGAGCAGCTCGTCGAGACCGTCGACGAGGCGTACGCCGTCGATGCGCTCCGCGGCGTCCGCGCGGCCCCGCTCGGCCGGGTCGCAGACGACCGTGACGCGGCTGCCCTCACCGGGACGGTGGGCGTACCTCGCCAGGCTGGCGCGCAGGCCGAAGCCGATGATCGCGATGCGGAGGTCCGGCTGGTCGGTCTGGTCGGTCATGGGTGGGGCACCTTCCGGGTGGTGGTGGTTCGAGGGTCTCAGCCCTTGGAGCCGCTGAACGCGATCCCCTGGATGAACTGCTTCTGGAGCACGACGAAGAGGAGGAGCACCGGCAGCGTCGCGAGGACCGAGCCGGCCATGAGCGTCGTCGTGTCGACGGAGAACTGGCCGATGAGCGAAGCGAGCCCGACCGACAGCGGCATCTTCGTCGGGTCGTTGTTGACCACGAGGGGCCACATGAGGTCGTTCCACGACCAGAGCACGTCGAGCACGGCGAGCGCGATGAGGCCCGGCTTGGCGAGCGGCAGCATGATCCGGGTGAAGATCTGCCAGTGGTTCGCGCCGTCGAGCTTGGCGGCCTCCTCGAGCTCGCGCGGCAGGCTGAGGAAGAACTGGCGCAGCAGGAACGTGCCGAAGGCGCTGAAGAGGCCGGGGACGATGAGCGCCTGGAGCGAGTTGAGCCAGCCGAGGCCCGACACGATCTCGTACTGCGGCAGCAGGAAGAGCTGGCTCGGGACCATGAGGACCGAGAGGAAGAGGCCGAAGAGCAGGCCCCGGCCGCGGAACTCGAAGCGCGCGAAGGCATAACCGGCCATCGAGCACAGCACGAGCTGGCCGAGCACCCGCCCGAGCGTCTGGATCGTGCTGTTCCAGAACATCTGGCCGAAGGGGAGCGTGTCGAAGACGTCGCCGTAGTTGCTCCACCGGGGCGAGCTGGGGAAGACCGTCGGCGGCACGGTCAGCGTCTCGCCGAGGGTCTTGAGGGAGGTCATGACCTCCCAGAAGAACGGGCCGACCATGACGACCGAGCCGAGGATGAGGACGGCGTGCACGCCGAGGTGGTTGCGGCGCAGACGCTTTCGTCCCCGCGCGCGAGGGAGCCGGGTCGCGAGCTCAGACATAGTGCACCCACTTCTTCTGGAGCCGGAACTGCAGGGCGGTCACCGCGACGATGACGACGAGGATGACGAGGGCGATCGCGGCGGCATACCCCTGCTGGTTCTCGACGAAGCCCCGCTGGTAGAACTGCGCGACGATCGTCTCGGTCTGCGGGTAGGCCGGGTTCGTCGGCCCGGTCATGACGAAGATGAGGTCGAAAGTCTGCAGCGCGCCGATGACGGCGAGCACCGAGATGAAGAAGACGCTCGGGCTGATCTGCGGGAGCGTGATCGACCAGAACTGCCGGATGCGGCCCGCGCCGTCGAGCGCGGCCGCCTCGTAGAGGTCCTTCGGCACGCCCTGGATCGCGGCGAGGAAGATGACGATCTGCGTGCCCAGGCTGAGCCAGATGCCCACTGCGGCAATGGCATACAGCGCCGTCGCGGGATTGGAGAGCCAGTTCGTGCCTTCGATGCCGACGAGACCGAGCAGTGCGTTGATGACGCCGACGTCGCCGTTGTAGAGCGTGCGCCAGATGAGGCCGACCGCTGCCGGCATCGTCACCACGGGCAGGAAGAAGAGGACGCGGTAGATCCGCACCCCCCGCAGGCCCTCGGTGCTGAGCAACGCCGCGATGACGAGCGCCACCGGGATGCCGAGCAGCGCGACGACGGTGAACTTCAGCGTGTTGAGCATCGTCCCCCACAGCCGCGCGTCGCCGAACAGCTCGCGGTAGTTGGCGAGCCCGACGAACTCCGACCCGCCGAACGGCCCGGTCTCCGTGAAGGAGATGAGCAGCGTGCGCATGACCGGCCACAGGTAGAAGACGACGAGGCCGAGCAGGGTCGGGAGGATGAAGACCGCCGCCCAGAAGAGGTCGTTGCGCCGCATCCGCGACATGCCGCGACCGGGTCGACCGAGTCGACCGGGCCGGCGGCCGGGGGCCGGGGTGTCGCCCCGGCTCCCCGACCCCGACGGGGCGCCGCCGGGCGCGGTCGCGCCGACGGATCCCGACGCCTGCTCCCTATCGGTGAGCACGCCCGCCACGGTCACTTCTCCTTGGCGAGCGCCGCGTTCATCTGCGTGGCGAGGTCCTTGAGGCCCGTCGCCGCGTCGACCTCGCCGTTCCACACCTTCGTGAGGAGGTCGGTCTGGAGGGTCGTCCACGCCTTGGTGTTCTTCGACGCCGGGTAGGGCACGGCGGTCGCGACCTCGTCGACGTAGGCCTTGAGGTTGAACTGCGGCATCGCCTTGACCCACGCCTCCTGGGTGCCCTCGTAGGCGGGGATGACCGCGCCGGCGTCGGCCTGGATCTGCGCGGCGCGCTCTCCGCCGAGGAAGCCGACGAACTTCTGCGCGGCGTCCTGGTGCTTCGTCTTGGCGTAGATGACGTTGCCGAGGCCGTGGATGACCGAGACCTGGCCCTTGGGCCCGGCGGGGACCGGCGCGACGTTCACGGCGTCCTTGAGCTCGGGGACGCCGTTGTACTCGACCGCGGCCCACGAGCCGTTCCAGTACATCGCGACCTTGCCGGCCTTGAACATGTCGCCGGGGCTCGTGTCGGTCATCTGCTGGACCGTCGGCGACGCCCCGTCCTTGACGAGCGAGGTCCAGAACTCGATGCCCTGGAGCGCCTCGGGGGAGTCGAAGCCGCTCTTGGTGCCGGCGGCGTCGATGACCTGGCCACCGGCCGAGGGGATCGTGTCGTAGAAGCCGGCCTGGTCCTCGACGGGTGCCGCGGCCCCGTAGACGCCCTCGGCCTTGTCGGTGAGTGCCCGCGCCGTGGACTGGAAGTCCGCCCAGGTCCAGTCGTCCTTGGGGTAGGCGAGCTTCTTCGCGTCGAAGAGCGCCTTGTTGTACCAGACGCCGATCGTGTCGAAGTCCTTCGGGATGCCGTACCTCTTGCCGTCGTAGGTGTAGAGGTCGACGAGGGCCTCGGGGTACTTCGCGAGGTCGAGCTTGGCGCGGCTGATCGTCTGGTCGAGGGGCAGCAGCTGCTGGTTCGCGGCGTACAGCTTGACGTTGGGGCCGTTCATCCAGAAGACGTCGGGGGCACCGCCGCCGGCGGCCGCCGTCTGCAGGGTCGTGAAGTACTGCTTGAACGGCGTCACCTGGATCTTGACCGTGACGTTCGGGTTCGCGGCGTGGAACTCGTCGGCGATCTTCTGCATGGCCGGCATCTGGTTCTTGTCCCAGATGCCGTAGGAGATCGTGACCGGCCCCGACTCGGGCTGGGCGTCGGCAGTGGCGCCGCCGGTGGACTGGCCGCACGCGGCGAGGCCGAGCACGAGCAGCGGGGTGAGCACGGCCGTGGCGGCCAGCGTGGACGTTCTGCGCATTCGCGACTCCTTGGGTGGGGGGTCCGCGGCTGGCGGGAGGCCGCTGCGGTCCGGTGCACGTCATCGGGCAACCCAAGCCTGATCGCTCGTTTGTGCTTGGGCGGGACTACAATCGATCACATTCGATCACCTGTCAATCCGTAGGACAGGTCGGATCCAGACCCGGGACAGGCCTGCAGAGCAGACCGCCGCGGGTCCCTGTGTGCTGCCCGGGAACATCACTGACGGCGTGGGGCGTCGCGCCCGGAGGTCCGCAATGCGGACTCCCCGAGGGGTGGCCTCAGCCCGCCAGGACCTCGCGGAGGCGCTGCGACACCGGCCACGCGACGTCGCTCCGGTTGGCCAGGACCGACCACGTCAGGTCCCGCGACGGCTCGTGCCGGGTCACCGCTGAGACGCCGGCGTCGTAGCCGTTGAGCACCACCCCGTCACCCGTCCCGTCGAGCCAGACACCGAGGCCGTAGCGCCGGCCGTCGTCCATGACGTCGGTGCGCGGGCGCAGCATCTCGGCGACCCAGGGCGGGTCGACGATGCGACCGCCGAGGAACGCGTCCCACAGCGCGTGGAGGTCGGCGGCCGTCGTGTACATCCCACCGTCACCGCTGCCACGGACGGGAAGGTGCAGCACGTTGGTGCGCAGCCCGACGGGGTCGAGGTAGCCGAGCGCGGCGCGCCCCGGCAGCTCGTCGGAGCGGAGGTATGCCGTGTCGACCGTCCCGGCGCGGGCGCAGACGCGCTCCTCGACCGCCTCGTGGAAGCTCGTGCAGGTCAGCCGTTCCACGACGAGGGCGAGCACGACGAAGCCGCTGTTGCAGTACGAGAAGCGTTCTCCCGCAGCGAACTTCGCCGGTCGTCCGCGGAGGGCCGGCAGGTAGCCCTCGGTCGTGGCGAGACGGTGCACCGGCAGGGTCATGACGTAGTCGGAGGCGTCGAGGTCGGCGTCCTCGTCGAGGTAGTCTCCGATGCCCGAACGGTGGGAGCTCAGGTGCTCGATCGTGACGTCCTCCCCGATGTCGGGCAGGTCGTCGCCGACGACCGCGCGCACGGGGGTCTCGAGGGCGACGCGACCCTCGGCCACGAGGCTCACCACGGTGAGCGCGGTCAGGCCCTTGCAGACGCTGGCGGTCCCGAACTGCGTGTCGAGCGTGTTGGGCAGGTCGTGGGCACGGTCGGCGAGACCGTGTGCCGAGGCGTGCACGACCTCGCCGCCGAGGTCGACGCGGACGACGCCCGAGAAGCCGTGCTCGCGCACGACATCGGCGACCGCGGCGTCGAGGTCCACGGCGCGCGCCCGGTCAGGCCCCGACGTAGGCGGCGAGGTGCTCGCCGGTCAGCGTCGGGCGGTCGGCGACGAGGTCGGCCGGTGTCCCCTCGAAGACGACGTTGCCGCCGTCGTGACCGGCCCCCGGTCCGAGGTCGATGATCCAGTCGGCGTGCGCCATGACGGCCTGGTGGTGCTCGATGACGAGCACCGACTTGCCCGACTCGACGAGCCGGTCGAGCAGGCCGAGCAGGTTCTCGACGTCGGCGAGGTGCAGGCCGGTCGTCGGCTCGTCGAGGACGTAGACGTCGCCCTTCTCGGCCATCTGGGTGGCCAGCTTGAGGCGCTGGCGCTCCCCGCCGGACAGCGTCGTGAGCGGCTGGCCGAGCGTGAGGTAGCCGAGGCCGACGTCGGCGAGCCGCTCGAGGATCGTGTGGGCGGCAGGGGTGCGCGCCTCGCCTGCGTCGAAGAAGTCGAGCGCCTCGGCCACCGGCAGTGCGAGGACGTCGGCGATGTTGCGCCCGCCGAGCTCGTACTCGAGCACCGCGGCCTGGAAGCGCCGGCCCTCGCACTCCTCACACGTCGACTCGACCGTCGCCATGACGCCGAGCTCGGTGTAGATGACGCCGGCGCCGTTGCAGGCCGGGCAGGCCCCCTCGGAGTTGGAGCTGAAGAGCGCGGGCTTGACGCCGTTGGCCTTGGCGAAGGCCTTGCGGATCGGCTCGAGCAGTCCGGTGTAGGTCGCGGGGTTGCTCCGGCGCGAGCCGCGGATGGCACCCTGGTCGACGACGACGACACCGTCGCGCTTGGCGACGGACCCGTGGATGAGCGAGCTCTTGCCCGACCCGGCGACCCCGGTGACGACGCAGAGCACCCCGAGCGGGATGTCGACGTCGACGTCGCGCAGGTTGTGGGTCGACGCGCCGCGGACCTGCAGCGCCCCGGTCGCCTGGCGCAGCGAGGCCTTGAGGTTGACCCGGTCGTCGAGGTGGTGGCCCGTCGTCGTGTCGCTCTTGCGCAGTCCCTCGACGGTGCCCTCGAAGACGACCTCACCGCCCGCGGTGCCCGCGCCCGGGCCGAGGTCGACGACGTGGTCGGCGATGGCGATCGTCTCGGGCTTGTGCTCGACGACGAGGACGGTGTTGCCCTTGTCGCGCAGCTGGAGCAGCAGCTGGTTCATCCGCGCGATGTCGTGGGGGTGGAGCCCGATCGTCGGTTCGTCGAAGACGTAGGTGACGTCGGTGAGCGACGAGCCGAGGTGACGGATCATCTTGGTGCGCTGGGCCTCACCACCCGACAGCGTGCCCGCGGGCCGGTCGAGCGAGAGGTAGCCGAGTCCGATCTCGGCGAAGGAGTCGAGCAGGTGCTGCAGCCCCCGCAGGAGCGGTGCGACCGACGGGTCGTCGACGTCGCGGAGCCACTCGGCGAGGTCGCTGATCTGCATGGTGCACAGCTCGGCGATGTTCTTGCCCTTGATCTTCGAGCTCAGCGCCTCCTGCGACAGTCGCGTGCCCTTGCACTCGGGGCAGGTCGTGAACGTGACCGCCCGCTCGACGAAGCGGCGCACGTGCGGCTGCATCGCGTCGAGGTCCTTGGACAGCATCGACTTCTGCACCTTCGACAGGACGCCCTCGTAGGTGAGGTTGACGCCCTCGACCTTGATCTTCTCGGGCTGTCCGTAGAGCAGCTTCTGGAGCTGGCGCTCGGTGAACCTGCCGACCGGCTTGTCCATGGGCAGTCCGGCGCCGCTGAAGATCCGGCCGTACCACCCGTCCATGCTGTAGCCGGGGACGAGCAGCGCGCCGTCGGCGAGCGACTTGCTCTCGTCGTAGATCGCGGTGAGGTCGAAGTCGTTGACCGACCCCATCCCCTCGCAGCGCGCGCACATGCCGCCCTGGTAGACCGCCTCGCGGACGATCGAGGTCTCCTGGCGGTTGCCCTTGTCGGTCTTCATGACGCCGCTCGCGACCCGCGTCGGCACGTTGAAGGCGAAGGCGGTCGGCGGCCCGATGTGGGGGGTCCCGATGCGGGAGAAGAGGATCCGCAGCATCGCGTTGGCGTCGGTCGCGGTGCCGACCGTCGAGCGCGGGTTGGCACCCATCCGCTCCTGGTCGACGATGATGGCCGTCGTCAGGCCGTCGAGGTAGTCGACGTCGGGGCGCGCGAGCGACGGCATGAAGCCCTGGACGAAGGCGCTGTAGGTCTCGTTGATCATCCGCTGCGACTCGGCGGCGATGGTCGCGAAGACGAGCGAGCTCTTGCCCGAGCCGGAGACGCCGGTGAACGCCGTGAGCCGGCGCTTCGGCAGGTCGAGGCTGACGTCCTTGAGGTTGTTCTCGCGCGCGCCCTGGACGCGGATCATGTCGTGGACGTCGGCCGGGTGGGACCCGGCGGAGGGGCGCGACGCGGTCTTCGCAGCGGTGCTCTTCGACTCCATGCGACGTACGCTACGGCCCCGCGCCCACCCCGGGCCTCCCGATTCCCGACGACCTCACGCGTGACCGAGCGGCCCTCGACCGGGAGAGAGGGCGTATGCCGTCAGGGGAGGAGGTCGTCGAGGTAGAGCGGGAGCATCGCCCACCACGTCGGCCAGTCGTGGTCGTAGGCCGTGCCCCAGTCGTCGACGCGGTTGGGGATGCCCTTGCTGCCGAGGAGGTGCGCGACGGCACGGGACTCGCCGACGTCCTCCCAGCGGCCGCTGCCCGAGGCGAGCACGATCATCCGCGTGCGTAGAACGTCGAGCGCCGGACCCTCGAGACCGGGCAGGAAGCGCAGCGGCGAGCTGAAGTAGAGGTCGTCGTTGACGTGCCCGCCGAGGAACTGCTCGATGGCGTAGGTGCCGCTCATGCACACGGCCGACTGCACGAGCTCGGGGTAGCGGCACGTGATGGCGAGGGCGTTGAAGGCGCCGATCGAGGCGCCCGCGACGGTGACCGGGATCGGCTGGCCGCCGAGGTCGGAGTGGATCGCCGGGATGACCTCGCGGGCGATCGCCTCGTGGAAGCCGTTGAAGAGGGCGAGCTGGTGGTCGGGCGTGCCGCGCCCCTCGGCCAGGGCCCGCCCCGCGACGCTGTCGACGGAGTAGACCTTGGCTCGGCCGGCCGCGATGAGCGGCTCGAGGTGCGCGATCATCTTGTGCCGCTCGACCTCCTCCGCGTCACCCCCCGCGGTCGGGAAGAGCAGCACGGGCGCGCCGTAGGAGCCCCACCTCGCGACGCTGATGTCCTGGCCCAGACGGTCGGAGTACCACCGGTCGGTGACCTTCATGGGTGACCTGCCTTCTCACTTGCGCTCGTCACTCGTAGACGAACTTCTGGGGTCCGGGGAAGAGCCACGCGAGTCCGTCACCGAGACGGTCGCGCCAGTTCTCCCAGTTGTGGCCGTCGCGCGACTCCGTGTAGCGCACCGTCATGCCGGCATGGCGGAAGACCGGGACCATCGACCGGTTCGGGGTGATGAGCGGCTCGTAGACGCCGCACGACATGAAGAGGCGGTCGACGACCGCCGACGGCTTCTCGCGGAAGCGGTTGACGAACTTCACGACCGGGTCGAAGGCCGGGCCGCCGCCGTGGTCGAAGCCGATGTCGGTGAAGACGAGCGAGGCGGACTGGAGCATGAGCGAGCCGAAGAAGCCGGGGTAGCGCACCGCCGTCGACAGCGACGCGATGCCGCCGAAGGAGCTGCCCATGAGGCAGCGCGCCTCCGGGGTGTCGATGAGGGGGAGTCGCTCGGTGAGCAGCGGCACGAGCTCGCGCGCGATGAACCGGGCGTGCGGCGCGTGGTTGGGGTACTCCTTGAGCCGGTCCCGGGGCGGCACGAAGACCGCGACGAGCGGGTCGACGTCGAGCCGGTGGATGAGGTTGTCGAGGACGGTCTTCATCGCGGCGAACTGGAGGTAGTCGGTGCCGTCGTGGACGACGAGGAGCGGATAGCGCTGCGCCCGGTTGAAGCGCGCCGGCAGGTAGATCTGCACCGGCTGGTCGCGCCGCAGGGCCTTGCTGTGGACCTGCTCCTCGACGAGGGTGCCGGGGCGGGCCTCGGGGTCGTGGGCGACCCAGTCGGGCACGCGGTAGCCGATGGCCGCGCACACCGACGACGACCCCATCGGGCTGTGCGCCAGGCGCGGGTTGAGCGGGTCGTTGAAGCGCTCGTAGTGCTCGCCCTTGCGGATCTCGATCTGGTACTCGACCCGCGACCCCTCGGGCAGCACGGTCGTGACGGCCCAGAGGTCGGACTCGCCGATCCGCTTGAGCGGCAGGGGATCCGGCAGGCCGACGACGCGGTGGCGCACCCACACCTCGTCGACGTCGCCCCGGTAGAGGAAGGTCGCGCGCTCGCCCTCGATGATCGGGCACCCGTAGCGCTCGACGAAGCGGTCGATCGTCGGGCCGTCGAGCGGCAGTCGCTCGCGGAGGCGGTTGACGGCGAGGCGTTCCATGGCGCTCACGCGACCCCCACGACCGAGACGTGACCGGTGCGGTCGATGACGCGCGCACCGACCGGCAGCTCGGTCGCGCCGTCGGGGAAGCGCACGACGGCCCCGTCGTCGAGCAGGAGCAGCCGGTGCTCGGCGAAGCGCCGGGCCAGCACCGACATGCGCTCGTGGTCGTCGAGGAGCAGCCGCCTCTTGGCGTGCGGCAGCGCGACGATCCCGGGCAGCCGACCCAGCCCCCGGTCGTGGAGCTCGGCCGCGGCGACGCCGTGGGGCGTGAAGTCGTGGAAGAGCACGACCTCGTCGGTCAGGGCCATCGCACCGGCCGACCACGCGACCACGGAGTGCTCCGGCCGGAGGGTGACGTCGAAGACGCGCAGCGTGCGCAGCAGGGTGCGCACGTTGCCACCCGCGATGACGACCGCTTCGCACTCGTCGAGGAGCGCACCGATCTCGCCCCGGTGCCAGCCGATGGTGCCGCTCTCGTCGAGCGGCGCGGTGGCGCGGACCGAGCCGTAGAGCTCCTCGAGCTCGGCGGCATACCACCGGTCGACCTCGCGCACGGCCTCCATCGCGGACTCCTCGGCGATGGGGCCGACGGCGTGGATCGAGGTCCGGTGCGCGACGGCGTGCACGGCGTCGATCGCCGCCTGGAGGCGTATGCCGTAGAAGGCGCGCAGCTCGTCCATCCGGTCGCGGAACGCGACCGCCGCCGCCGCGAAGTGCTGGTCCTTGGCCAGCACGTCCATCATCCGGTGGTGCAGGCGCAGGTTGACGCCGCGCCCGTCGAGGTGGCCGGCGAGCTCGGCGTCGTCGGACTCGCGCTCCTCCCAGCCGGAGTTGACCATGGCGATGCGGCCGGTCACGCCGAGGGAGCGCACGGTGGCGCCCACGGTCGTCGTGAACCGCTGGGGGCCGAGCAGGATCGTCGTCGACATCAGGACAGGGCTCAACCGCGCTCAGCCCGCGTGCACGTGGATCGTGCGGCCGACGTCGTCGAGCATGGCGCGCGCCGTGTCGAAGTCGGGGTGGCGCAGTCGCACCCACGCGTTGGCCATGTAGCCGGCCTCGACGCCCTGGGTGCCGTGCCCGACCGGCGGGAAGTGGCCGTCGATGACCCACTCGCCGTAGCGCGACTGGATCTCGTCGATGCCGGTGTAGCCGGTGATCGACCCGTCGTGGTCGGGGCGGAGCGCGACGATGCCGGCGGCATACGTGCGCTTCATCTGGCGCTCGGGCGCGCGGTGGGTGATGACGTGCGCCCACTCGCGGTAGACGTCGACCTCGTTGGCCGCGGAGTAGACGTCCCAGGCGCCGACACCCGGGGGGCGGGCGCCGATCTCGCTGAACTTCAGGCCCTTGGGGCCGTAGAACCACTCCATGTGCGTGGCCGACGTCTCGATGCCGAGCGCCTCGATGACGCGGCGCCCGAGCTCACGCACCTCGGTGTAGAAGGCGTTGCCCGGCTCGTCGATGCGGTTCGTCGTGATGAACTGCGGGGAGATCCAGCGCTGGCGCATCGCCTCGAGGACGTTGGGGTAGTAGTGCGTCGCCCAGTCGTGCACGACCTGGCCGTCGAGGCTGATCGTGTCGTAGAAGCCCTCGTGACCCTCGACGAACTCCTCGATGGCGATCGAGCTCGCACCCTCGCGGGCGTAGCCCTGGAGCGCCTGCTCGAGCTCGTGGTCGGAGTCGACGCGCACCGTGCCCTGGGCGCCGGCGCCCGCGCGCGGCTTGAGGATGAGCGGGTAGCCCTCGCGCTCGGCGAACGCGCGCGCCTCGGCGGCCGAGTCGACGGCCGCGCTCGCCGCGGTGGGCACGCCCGCCTGGCGCAGCGCCTCCTTCATCGACGGCTTGTCGCGGCACAGCCACGTCGTGCGGACGCTCGTGCCGGGGATGCCGCACGCCTCGCGGACCTGCGCCGCCGGCATCGTGTGCGCCTCGACGGTCGCTTCGAGCGCGTCGATCCAGACCTTGTCCTGGAAGTAGCGGACCGCCTCGACCATCTGGTCGACGTTCGTCACCGAGCCGACGCGGTAGTAGCCGCGGAGCGCGCCCAGCACCTCGTCGCCGAGGTGCGCCTCGTCGGACTCACCGATGCCGTAGACGTTCGCGCCCACCGAGGCGAGGGCGTGCACGAAGCGACGCTGGTTCGCCGGGAACGACGGCTCCACGAAGATGATGTTCACGGCGTCGACGCTATCGGTCCACCGGGAGGCCCGCCACGGACGGCCGCTCGCCCCGTGTGCCGCCGCGCGGGTCGCGGGGCAAAAGCGCGCGCCGGGGGCTGACGAGGACGAGACTGGTGGTGCCGCACCTCGGGCAGCACCTCACCCCTTACGGAGGAAGCCATGTCGAGCACCGTCCCGAACGCAGCGTCACCCGACCCGACCGACCCCGCACCCGACGCACCGAGGACGCGCCGCGAGGCCGCCGCCACGTGGGCGTCCCCGGCCACCTCCTCCGGATGGTCGGGCGCCCTCATCGCCATGGGCATCCTGTCCGTCATCCTCGGCATCATGGTGCTCGTCTGGCCCAAGGCGACCCTGCTCATCGTGGCCATCATGTTCGGGCTGCAGCTCATCGTCGCCGGGGCCGTCCGCCTGTCGGTGACGCGCGACCTGCCGAGCGACCCGGGCTGGCTCAAGCCCGTCTCCATCGGGCTCGGCGTGCTCTCGATCATCGCCGGCATCATCTGCCTCTTCCGGCCCGGGACCTCGCTCGCCGTCATCGCCATCTTCATCGCGATCGGCTGGATCGCCGAGGGCATCGCCGCGCTCGTCCAGGGCTTCGGCTCCGACCGGACGACCGGCACCCGCGTCTTCCTCATCGTCAGCGGCGTCGTCTCGATCCTCGGCGGTCTCGTCGTCGCGATCTTCCCGGGCTCGTCGCTCGTCGTGCTCACCCGCATCGCCGGCATCGCGCTCATCGTCATCGGCATCGTCGAGCTCGTCGCGGCCCTCATGGCGCGTCGGGCCGCCGGCAGCAGCAGCAGCACCCCGGCGCCGGCCACCGCCTGACCCTCTCGGGCCACCGGACGGCATACGACAGCGTGGAGGTTCGCACCCCGTCCGAGGGGTGCGAACCTCCACGACGTCGGTCGGCTCAGGACGGCTGCGGCAGGTCCTCGAACTCGTAGACACGGCGGACCTCGACCGACACCTCGTCGAAGAGCGAGGCGAACCTCCCGGCCAGCTCGAGTGCCTGCTCCTTGCTCTCGACGTTGACGAGGGCGAAGCCGCCGATGACCTCGCGCGCCTCGCTGAACGGGCCGTCGGTCACCGTGACGCCGGCGCCCTCGGTCTTGCGGAGGATCGCACCGTCCTTGCTCTGCGTCACGCCCTCGGCGGCGAGCAGGATGCCCGACTCGGCGTACTCCGACATGAGCGCGCCCATCGCGTCCTGGAACTCCTGGCTCGGGTTCCAGGCCTCGGGGCGGGACTCGTCGATCTTGTGGATCATGAGGTAGCGCATCGGTCTCTCCTTGCGTCTCGTGCCGGGTCCGTCCCAGCCTCCACCACGACGTCGAACGGGGGCGACCCGACTCGACACTTCGATCCTCGAAAGGCCGGTCAGAGCCAGCCACGCTCCTGGGCCACGCGGGCGGCCTCGGCGCGCGTCGACGTGCCGGTCTTGCCGATGGCCGCGCTGAGGTGGTTGCGGACCGTGCCCGGCGACAGGTGGACGACCCCGGCGATGGCGGCGACGGTGCCACCGCGCAGCGCGACCCCGAGCACCTCGCGCTCGCGCTCGGTCAGGGGGTTGGCTCCGTCGACGAGCGACTCGGTGGCGAGTGACGGGTCGACGACGCGGAGCCCGGCGTGCACGCGCCGCACCGCCTCGGCGAGCTGGCGGGCCGGAGTGTCCTTGACGACGAACCCGGACGCGCCGGCCTCGAGCGCCCGACGCAGGTAGCCCGGGCGGCCGAAGGTCGTGACGACGAGCGTGCGTACGCCGGGGAGCGCGTCGCGCACGGCGGCCGCGGCGGCGATGCCGTCGACGCCCGGCATCTCGATGTCGAGGAGGCAGACGTCGGCGGCCGAGGCACGTGCGGCGTCGACGACCTCGTCACCGCGCCCCACCTCGGCCACGACCTCGAGGTCGGGCTCGAGCGCGAGCAGCGCCGCGAGCGCCCCACGCACCAGGGCCTGGTCGTCGGCGAGCAGCACCTTGATCGTCGTGCTCACAGCGCCACCTCCAGCACGGTCCCGTGGCCCTCGGGGCCCGTCTCGATCGAGAGCCGACCTCCCGCGGCCTCGACCCTCTCACGCAGCCCGCGTATGCCGTTCCCCTCCGGCCGCTCGCCGAGGCCGCGACCGTCGTCGCGGACGGTCAGACGGTTCGACTCGAGCTCGACCCAGCAGGCGTCGGCGTCGCTGTGGCGCACGACGTTGGTCGTCGCCTCGCGCAGCACCCAGGCGAGGACCGTGCGGTGGCGGGGGTCGACCGCGCTCGGGTCGTCGGGCACGTGGCCCTCGATGCCGGCGCCGGCGAGCGCCGTGCGAGCCGAGGCCAGCTCGTCACCGAGGCGGGCCACCCGCAGGCCCCCGACGGTCGCCCGGATCTCGGCGAGCGCCTGACGGCTCAGCGCCTGGATCTCGGCGAGCTCGCCCTTGGCCCGCTCGGGGTCGAGGTCGACGAGACGCTCGGCCAGCTCGGCCTTGACCGTGACGACGGTGAGCGAGTGGCCGAGCACGTCGTGGACGTCGCGGGCCACGCGCTCGCGCTCCTCGACGATGGCGAGGTCGCGCGAGATCCGCTCGTAGTCCTCACCCCGGTCGGTCATGAGCCGGACCGCCCCGGTCATCGCACCGACGGCGAAGACGATGATGGCCACGACCCAGGTGCCCTCGTCGGGGTCGACGAAGACCGCGACCGCCGTCGCGATCGCCACGCACGCGATGCCCAGGGCGATCGACCACGCGAGTGGCAGCGCGAACATCCCGAACGACACGACGAAGGGCAGGAAGCCGAGGCTGCCGGCGCCGATGAGTGGAACCAGCCCGATCGCGCAGCCGGCCAGCACGAGCAGGTAGCCGACACCCCGACGCTGCGTCGGCGCGCACCTCCGGTGCAGGCGCTGGAGGTGCTGCGCGCCGAGGCCGTAGACGACGGCGAAGGTCAGCACGAGCGCCAGCCCGAGCACGACCTGCCAGACGGGCAGACCGCTCGAGACGATCGCGATGACGGGGAAGACGAGGAAGACCAGCCACACCGACTGGACGACCCAGCCGAAGCGCTCCCACGGGTTGCGCCCCGGCGCCGGGTCGGCGGCCGGGGCGCCCGGGACGCCGGAGACCGACGCCCGCTGGGTCACTGGCGCTCCCGGCCGCGGCGCACGAGGAGCACGGCGGCGGTCCCGAAGATCGCGAGCCAGGCGAGCACGTTGACGATCGGCACCCACAGCGGGTCCTGCGACCCGTCGGGCAGGTAGCCCTCGGTGAGCGGATAGCGCGCCAGGGCGGCGTACCCGTAGAGCGGCGTGAACTTCGCGAACGCCAGCAGGGCCCCGGACAGCGGGATGAAGACGTTGCCGAGGAAGGCGAAGATCACCATGGTGCCGCTCGCGGCGCCGACCGCGGCCTCGGAGCGGAACGCCGTGCCGACGAGCAGGCCGTAGACGGCGAAGACGGCGGAACCGACGAGGCAGAGCACCGCGCTGAGCACCCAGGCCTGCGCCGACCCACGAGCGCCGGTCGCAGCACCGAGGGCGAAGGTCAGCAGGATCGGCACGGCCGCCACGGTCATGGCGATGAGCGCCTTCATGGCGATGTAGGACGAGTCGGCGAGCGGCGTGAGCCCGAGCTGGCGGCCCCAGCCCTGCTGTCGCTCGACGGCCGCGTTGCCGCCGATGCTCGTCGTCGCGGTGACGGCGCCGTAGGCGGCCATGCTGATCATGACGTACATCGCGACGTTGCCGTTGCCGATGGTGGCGTCCTTGGCATCGACCGTCGCGCCGAAGATGAGGTAGAAGAAGGCGGGCAGCACGGCGGTGAAGAACATGCCCGCCCAGTCGCGCGTGATCCGGCGCATCTCGAGCAGCGTGAAGGTGGCGTTCATCGGACGAGCTCCTCGTCGGGGGTCGTGGCGTCGCGGGCGTCGCGGGCGTCGCGGGCGTCGCGGGCGTCGTCGCCGGCGTCACGGGAGTCGCGGCCGTCACCGGTCAGGGTCATGAAGGCCTGCTCGAGTCCGGCGGTGACGATCTCGAGGTCGGTGCCGCCGAGCTCGAGCAGGAGCAGCCGCGCGACGGTGTCGGAGTCGCCGGCCGTGACGACGACCCGGTTGCCGCGCTCCTCGACCTCGTGCACGCCGCCGACCGTCCGCAGCCTCGCGACGGACTCGGCGACCGAGCCCGGCGGCAGCGTCGCGGAGACGGTGCGTCCGCTCGCCTGCGACCGGATCTCGGCCGTCGTGCCGTCGGCGACGATGCGGCCGCCGGCGATGAGGACGATGCGGTCGGCGAAGGCGTCGGCCTCCTCGAGGTAGTGCGTGGCGAAGACGACGGTGCGGCCCGCGCTGGCGTCGGCGTGCATCGTGTCCCAGAAGTCGCGCCGGGCCGTGACGTCCATGCCCGCCGTCGGCTCGTCGAGGACGAGCAGCCGGGGGTCGGGCAGGAGCGCCAGGGCGAAGCGCAGCCGCTGCTGCTCGCCGCCCGAGCACTTGGAGACGCGGCGGTCGGCGAGCGACCTCAGCCCGGCACGGTCGATGACCTCGTCGACCGGGGAGTGGACGGCATACGTCGACGCGATCATCCGGACCGTCTCGCGGACGGTGAGGTCGCGCAGGAGCCCGCCCGTCTGGAGGACGGCGGACACGTGCCCGCCGACGACGGCCTCGCGAGGACGCCGGCCGAAGACCTCGGCCGTGCCGCTCGTCGGCTCGGTGAGGCCGAGCACCATGTCGAGGGTCGTCGTCTTGCCGGCACCGTTGGGTCCGAGGAAGGCGACGACCTCGCCGGGCTCGATGCGCAGGTCGATGCCGTCGACGGCACGGACCTCGGCATCCTGGGACCCGCGTCGGGAAGGGAAGCTCTTGACGAGCGAACGCAGCTCGATCGCCGGCGCCCCCGAGGCGCCGTCGACCGGACGAGGTGTGGTGGTCATGACCCAACTCTCCCGCTCGGCGATGCTCCGCGTCAGCAGCAGGCGTCACGTCCTGCGCGTGACAGGTGTCACGGGGCGCCGGACCGGACAGACTGACCCCATGGCCGACTTCGAGGTGCACCTCGACTCCCCCCTGCCCGCACCCGAGGCGTGGCGGCGGATCCTCGACCTGCGCGCGCACACGGCCGTCATCCCGCTCACGACCGTGACGGGCGAGGCGATGGGCGCGAGCGAGCTCGTCGAGGGGTCGCGCTTCGTCGCGCGGACGGGCGTCGGGCCGGTGGGTTTCGACGACGTCATGGTCGTGAAGTCGGTGGTCCAGCCGACGACACATTCGGCCGGGAGCGCCCGGATCCGCAAGGAGGGCAAGGTCGTCCGCGGACGCATCGACCTGCTCGTGACGCCCACGGCCGCCGGGTCGACGGTCCGGTGGACGCAGCACATCGGGGTGCGAGGCGTGCCCACGCTCCTCGACCCCGTCGTCGCGAAGGTCGCCGGGGCGGCATACGGCTCCACCCTCCGCAAGCTGCTCGCGCGCGGCTGAGGGGAGCGCGGCGGTCAGCGCCAGCCGAGCTCCGGAGCGACGTGCGTCAGGAGGCTCTCGATGACGTGGGCGTTGTAGTCGACGCCGAGCTGGTTGGGCACGGTGAGGAGCAGCGTGTCGGCGGCGGCGATCGCCTCGTCCTCCGCGAGGTCACGGACGAGCTGGTCGGGCTCACCGGCGTACGTCTTGCCGAAGCGGGCGGTCCCGCCGTCGATGTGTCCGACCTGGTCCTGGCTCGCCGACTCGCGGCCGAAGTACGCGCGGTCCCGGTCGTCGACGATGGGGAAGACGCTGCGGCTCACGGAGACTCGCGGCTCCCGCTCGTGCCCCGCTGCCGTCCACGCGTCGCGGAAACGCTGGATCTGCTCGGCCTGCAGCTGGTGGAAGGGCACGCCGGTGTCCTCGGTGAGCAGCGTCGAGCTCATGAGGTTCATCCCCTGCTCGGCCGTCCACTCGGCGGTGGCCCGGCTGCCGGCGCCCCACCAGATGCGGTCGCGCAGCCCCGGCGCGTGCGGCTCGATGCGGAGCAGCCCCGGCGGGTTGGGGAACATCGGGCGCGGGTTCGGCTCGGCGAAGCCCCGGCCGGACAGGACGTCGAGGAAGACCTCGGTGTGCTGGCGGGCCATCGCGGCGTGGTCGCCGTCGGTGGGCTCGTAGCCGAAGTAGCGGAAGCCGTCGACGACCTGCTCGGGTGACCCACGGCTGATGCCGAGCTGGAGCCGCCCTCCGGAGATGAGGTCGGCGGACCCTGCGTCCTCGGCCATGTAGAGCGGGTTCTCGTAGCGCATGTCGATGACGCCGGTCCCGATCTCGATCCGGCTCGTGCGCGCCCCGACCGCGGCGAGCAGCGGGAACGGCGACGCGAGCTGGCGTGCGAAGTGGTGGATCCGGAAGTAGGCGCCGTCCGCGCCGAGCTCCTCGGCGGCCACCGCGAGGTCGATGGACTGGAGCAGGGCGTCCGACGCCGACTGCGTGCCCGAGTGCGGCGACGGGTTCCAGTGCCCGAACGAGAGGAATCCGATGTTCTTCACGTGCGGTCAACAACGGCGGCGCCCGTGCTCTTCCCACCGCCGCACGCCCGCCGGCGCCGGGTGACCGACAATCCGGATCGCCCTCTCGCGCCGAACCACGAGTCATGACGCGCCTACGATTTGCCCTCAGCGGGATCCTCGCCGCGGTTGCCGGGATCGCTGCCGGCCACCTCGTCGCGGGCTTCCTCGCTCCCGCATCCTCGCCGGTGCTCGCCATCGGGTCGACCGTGATCGACCTGACCCCCACGCCCGTCAAGGAATGGGCGATCGCGACCTTCGGCACGAACGACAAGCTGATCCTCCAGGGGTCGGTGCTCGTCGTGACGCTCGTCCTCGCCGCTGTGGCCGGCCTGCTCGCCCGCCGCCGGATGCCCGTCGCCGTCGGCTTCATCGTGCTGCTCACCGGCCTCGCCGGCGCCGCCGCGCTGCTGCGGCCCGCGGCCCGCCCGCTCGACGCGCTGCCCGCCGTTGCCGCGATGGCGGCCGGTGTCGCCACGCTCGTCTGGCTCGCCCGTCTCGCCCGGACCGCCTCGGGCGACGTCGTCCGGGAGACCACCGGCCCCCGGGACGCGGTCATGACGAACGCCACCGGGCCCGACAGCTCGACGGCCGGCTCGAAGGCCGGACGCCGAGGCTTCCTCTTCGGCGCACTCGGCGTCACGGCCCTCGCCGCGCTCGCCGCCGTCGGCGGCCAGCTGCGCGCCGGCGCCCAGTCGGTCAAGAAGGTCGTCCTGCCCGCCGCCGCCGACAAGGCCAAGGCGCTGCCGAAGGGGCTCGAGACGACCGTCTCCGGCATCTCACCACTGCGCACCCCGACCGACAAGTTCTACCGCGTCGACACCAACCTCGTCGTGCCCCAGGTCGACGTCGACACGTGGACGCTCGAGGTCGACGGCATGGTCGAGAAGCCCTTCACGATGACCTTCGCCGAGCTCGCCGCCATGCCGCTCATCGAGCGCGACATCACCATGACGTGCGTCTCCAACGAGGTCGGCGGCGGCTACATCGGCTCCGCCCGCTGGCTCGGCGTCAAGCTGACCGACGTCCTCGACCGGGCCGGCATCACCGGCAGCCCCGACCAGGTGCTGAGCACCGCCGTCGACGGCTTCACCATCAGCACCCCGCTGGCCGTCGTCCGCGACGGACGCGACGCGATGATCGCCATCGGCATGAACGGCGCCCAGCTCAGCGACACCCACGGCTTTCCCGCGCGCCTCATCACGCCCGGCCTCTACGGCTTCGTCGGCGCGACGAAGTGGCTGACCAAGCTCACCCTGACGACGTATGCCGCCGACCAGTCCTACTGGACGAAGCGGCAGTGGGCGACGGACGCCCCGATCAAGACGAGCGCGCGCATCGACACGCCCGCGCCCCTGTCGACGATCAAGGCCGGCACGACCGCCATCGCCGGCGTCGCCTGGGCCCAGCACCGCGGCGTCGGCACGGTCGAGGTCAAGATCGACGACGGCCAGTGGCAGAAGACCAAGCTCGGCCCCGACGTCGGCATCGACTACTGGCGCCAGTGGTACCTCCCGTGGGACGCCAAGCCCGGACTGCACCGCATCGCGGTGCGCGCGACCGACCTCGAGGGGCAGGCGCAGATCACCGAACGCGCCACGCCGTTCCCCAGCGGGTCGAGCGGCATCCAGGAGGTGGTGGTGACCGTCGCGTGAACGCATACGGCCAAGAACCCGCGAAAAATCTTCTCCGACAAGCAATCCGGAGCCACAGCGGCACCGAATCCCAGATGACCGTGCACCACACAGCCACAAGGAGTGACTGACATGAAGAGCATGAAGACCCGTACCGGCCTCGTCGCCCTCGCCATCGCCCTGCCCCTGAGCCTCGCGGCCTGCGGCAGCTCCAGCGACAACACCGCCGCCGCCGGTGGCAGCACGCCCGCCGCGACGTCCTCGGACGCCATGACGAGCACGCCGTCCGACACGATGACCTCGTCCGAGTCGATGGACGCCGCTGCGGCCGTCTTCGGTGAGGGCTGTGCCGCGGTGCCGAAGGACGGCGCCGGCTCGTTCAACGGCATGGCCACCGCGCCGGTCGCGACCGCCGCGAGCGCCAACCCGCTCCTGTCGACGCTCGTCACCGCCGTCAAGACCGCCGGCCTCGTCGACACCCTCAACTCGGCTCCCGAGATCACCGTCTTCGCGCCCGTCAACGACGCGTTCGCCAAGATCCCGGCCGCCGACCTCAAGAAGGTCCTCGCCGACAAGCCGACCCTCACCAAGATCCTCACGAACCACGTCGTGGCCGGCAAGCTCTCGCCGGACCAGCTCGCGGGCGACCACAAGACGCTCGCCGGCACCACGATCACGGTCAAGGGCTCTGGCGAGAACTTCACCGTCGGCAAGGCCGACGCCAAGGTCATCTGCGGCAACGTCCCGACCGCCAACGCCACGGTGTACATCATCGACGGCGTCCTGATGCCCTGATCGTCACCTGACCAGGCTGACGCAGACCACGACGACGGGCGACACAATGGACCCCATGTCACGGTTCTCGGTGGTTCCCTCCGGCGATGAGTCGCCGGGGGGACCCGCCCGCCCAGTCACCCTGGAGCAGCTGCTCCGCCGAGCAGCGACGGGAGACGAGACGGCCTTCGCAGAGCTCTACGACGCCGTCTCTTCCCGGCTCTTCGGTCTCGTCCGCCGGGTCGTGCGCGACCCGGCCCAGTCAGAGGAAGTCACCCAGGAGGTCTTCCTCGAGATCTGGCGGCACAGCGCACGGTTCGACCCGAGCAAGGGTGCAGCTCTCTCGTGGATGCTCACCATCGCTCACCGCAAGGCCGTCGACCGGGTCCGGTCGGCGGAGGCAGCCCGTCACCGCGACGAGGGATACGGCGCCAGCAACCAGGACGTCACCCACGACTCCACAGCGGAGGCCGTCGTCGAACGGCTCGATGCGGAGCGGGTTCATCGGGCGCTAGAGACGCTCACACCGGTCCAGCGGCAGGCCCTCGAGCTGGCCTACCTCTCGGGATACACCCATACGGAGGTGGCCACCATGCTCGACCTGCCACTCGGGACCGCCAAGACACGCATCCGTGATGGACTGATCAGACTACGAGACACGTTGGGGGTGACACTGTGAGCGAAGACATCCACGCACTCTCGGGTGCCTACGCCGTGGACGCCCTCGACGACGTCGAGCGAGCGCGCTTCGAGCGCCACCTCGCCGGCTGCACCGCCTGCCAGGCCGAGGTCGAGAGCCTCGTCGCCGCGGCGTCGGAGCTGTCGGTGCTGACCGAGGCCGCTCCGCCGGCCTCGCTCCGGGCCAAGGTGCTCGCCGAGATCGCGACCGTCCGCCCACTGCCGCCCCTCACGGCACCGCAGCACGAGTCCGTCGACGAGGACGTCACGTCGTCCACGCCCCCGGAGCCCGTGCAGGCTCCGGCCGCCACCGGAGCCCCGGCCACCCAGGTCGAGCACGCCGACGACCTCACCGAGCGTCGCCGGTCCCGCTCCACCCGGGGGCTCGCCCGCGGCTGGCGGGTCGTCGTCGCTGCCGCCACGGTGGCCGTGCTCGCCATCGGCGGGTTCACGGTCTGGAAGCAGATCGACAAGGATCCGTCCCGGGCCATCGCCGACCAGGTGCTCGCGGCCCCCGACGCCACGCGCTACGGGCAGCGGCTCGCCGGCGGCGCGACGGCCACGGTCGTCCGCTCCAACTCGCTCCACAAGGCCGTCATCGTCACGTCCGGCATGTCGCAGCCGCCCTCGGGCAAGGTCTTCCAGCTGTGGCTCCAGGACGCGACGGGTCACATGACCTCGGCGGGCCTGATGCCCGGCGGCGGCGACCAGGTGGTCGTGCTGAGCGGCGACGCCAGCCACTCGAAGGGCGCCGGCATCACGGTCGAGCCCGACGGCGGGTCCGACCAGCCGACCTCCGACCCCGTCGCGTTCATCGCCTTCGCCTGAGACAACCGGTCGCCCGGACGTCGGGCGGTCACGAGCTCGCTCCCGGCTTCCCCAGCTGGAGCTCGTGACCGCCCGACTTCCGCGCTCCGGCGGGAATCGCTCCGACCACTCCCGGATCGGTCACCCCTGGTACGGCGGCGCGACGCCCCAGCCCCACCGTGGAGTGGGAGCGCGTTCGACCGGTTCGGCGCCGGGCTGGGAGTTCTCCATGGCGAGCCGGGTGCCCCACTCGAGGTAGCCGATGATCGCGGCCCGGAACTCCGCGTCGGCGGGCAGCTCGGCGTCGTCGGCCGCCAGACTCATCGTGGCTGCGAACCGGTGCCGTTGCGCTGGCGTGATGGCCAGCCCGAGGTGGTGGCGGAGCATCGACTCGTACCCCCCGTGCCGCTCCGTGTAGGTCGCAGGACCGCCGAGCACCTCGGCCCACCAGTCCGCGACATGCGCTCGATGATGCTCCGACACCCCGCCCGGGAAGAACCCCGACAAGGCTTCGTCGAGCTCGACCCGGTCGTAGAAGCAGTCGATCATCCGGCGCAGCGGCGCGAGACCGCCCGCCCACTCGTACAGCGTCGGCAACTCCGGTTCGTGGACTCCACCCATGACGCCAGTGCACCCCACCCGGCGGCCTGCCGCACCCGGATTGATGATCGTGAGCCGTCGGTTGCCGCGATGTCGGGACGTCGGTCGACGTGAGCAGCCCGCTCCGTCGGCGACTCCGGGCCGGTCGTCCCGGTACGTTCTCCTGCCATGGACCGGATCGAGGTGGCGGGCTTCCCCACGGGCGCCGTATGCGTGGCCCTCCTCGTGCGCGGACGATGACCGGGCGTCACGGGCACGGGCTCGTCATCGGGAAGTTCTACCCCTTCCACGCCGGCCACCAGGCGCTCGTGCGGGCGGCGACGAGCTCGTGCGACCGCGTCACCGTCGAGGTCATGGCGCACACCGTCGAGTCGATCCCCGTCGAGGTCCGCGTGGGCTGGGTGCAGGCCGAGCACCCGACGGCGCGCGTCGTCGCGGCCCCGGACGACCACGACGTCGACTTCGACTCGCCGGAGGTCTGGGACCTGCACATGGACGTCATCGAGTCCCACCTCGACGCTCCCGTGGACGCGGTCTTCACGAGCGACGCGTACGGCGAGGAGATGGCCCGCCGGCTCGGCGCGACATGGGTGCAGGTCGACCCGGGACGGGCCTCGACCCCGATCTCGGGGACCGCGGTGCGTGCCGACGTCGCCGGCTCCTGGTGGGCGCTGCCGTCGCCGGTCCGGGCGTGGTTCGCTAAGCGCGTCGTCGTCGTGGGCGCCGAGTCGACAGGCACGACGACGCTGGCCGACGCCCTGGGCGCGCACTACGGCACGACGGTCGTCCCCGAGTTCTGGGGTG
Organism: Terrabacter sp. P2_E3; assembly: GCF_056403915.1. Lineage (NCBI taxonomy): Bacteria > Bacillati > Actinomycetota > Actinomycetes > Micrococcales > Intrasporangiaceae > Terrabacter > Terrabacter sp. P2_E3. The sequence goes on along the minus strand of NZ_JBFUEN010000007.1, from coordinate 209,733 downwards.
AGTGGACCGACCGGCGAGCCTGCGGGCTGACCGGGCCGTGGCACACCGCCGAGTTCGAGCTCGTGGCCCGCGAGCAGGCCGCCCTCGAGGACGCGGGGGCCGCCGCCGCACCGCGACCACTGCTCGTCTGCGACACCGACGCCTTCGCGACGACGCTCCTGCACGAGCGCCACGTCGGCACCCCGTCGCCCAGCGTGCGGGCCCTCGCCGACGCCCGTCCGACTCCGGCCCTCTACCTCCTGACCGGCGACGAGATCCCCTTCGTCCCGGACGGCATTCGCGACGGCGAGCACGGGCGCGCGTGGATGCAGGGTCGGTTCCGCGAGGAGCTCACGGCCCGCGGCGTGCCGTGGGTCGAGGTGCGAGGCACGCGCGACGAGCGACTGGCCGCGGCCACCGCCGCCGTCGACGAGGTCGTCGCCGAGGGCTGGGACCTCGCCGACCCGGTGGGCTGACGGGTGGGTCGCGACCCGGCTGGCGCATCCGCCTGGATGACCACGTCAGGGGAGCAGGCACACACGGGGCTCGGCCACGTCTCGAGCCAGCACGTCGTCGTCGAGCCGGTGCCCGATGCGGCCGCCTTCGGTCCGGGCAAGCCGTTGCGGTTCGCGACGGCCACCTGAGGCGACTCGTCCACCCGAGGTCGCGGACGGCATACGCCATCGGTCGACGCGCGTCAGTGCGGTGGGCCGGCCGCGTCGGCCCAGATGTCGAGCGGGACCGAGCGGACGCTGCGGCCGTCGAGGTCGAGCTCACGACCCATCCGTTTGACTGAACGGAGCACCATCGACCGGTCGTGGATCGTCATCTGCGGCACCTCGGCCGCGAGCCGGGCCTCGACGTGCGACAGCTCGGTCAGCGAGTGGGTCGTCAGGGCGATCATGAGGTTGGGGCGGCCACCGGAGATCCGCCAGCACACGCGGATGCCCGGCAGCCGGCGCAGCGTCGTGGCCACCGCGTCGATGTCGCCGGCGTCGGCGTAGGCCCAGAGCCAGCTGATGACCGGCCACCCCGAGTCCGGCAGCGCCATGTCGCACCGAAGGACGACGCGTCCGTTGCCGACGAGGTCGGCGAGCCGGCGCCGGACCGTGCTCTCGCTGAGCCCCGCCCGCGCTGCCATGGTGGCCACCGGCATCCTCCCGTCCTCGCCGAGCAGCAGGATCAGCTGACGGTCGACGGCGTCGTAGCCCCGGGCGAGGTCGGTCTGCTCGGACGTCAGGCCGTCGAGACGCGGCTGCGGCGCCCGCATCATGACGGCGCGCTGCGAGGCGTCGAGCACGTGCAGCTGCCAGTGGTCGCCCATCGAGTAGACCTTCGTCACCGCATGGCTGCTCGTCGCGACGACGCCCGGGATCGTGCCGACCGACTCGAGGAGGAAGCGGGAGAGGAACGCGAGGTCGCGCACCTCGACGAGGATCGTCAGGGAGCGGGGCCCGCTCGTGTGCTCGACGCTGAGCACGTGGGGCAGCTCGGTGACCTGCCGCGCAATGGCCAGTGTCTGGGCAGCGCTGCAGCTCAGCTCGACGACGGCGAGGCAGGACTCGGGGCGCCCCTGCCCGGTCGCCCGCCCGGACACCCAGGCGATGCCCGCCAACGAGAGTCGCTGCCAGCGTCGGGCCACCGTCACCGGGTCGACGTCGAGCGCCTCGCCGACGAGCGTCCACGACGCGCGAGGCTGCAGCTGGAGGCAGTTGACGATCGCCAGGTCCAGCTCGTCGGCGCGTGCGGCGGAATCCTGCGGAATCTCAGCACTCGTCGCGAGATCCTGCGCATTCCGGGCTCTTCGTGGCATGGCTGCCATTCTCGGTCACTGGTGCGGCCCGCTCAAGGCGGCCCGACGCCACACCGTCCTCAGCACGCACGACCGACACAGGAGCGACGCATGCCGCCCGAAGGCGCGACCCGCGAGATGACGCGACCGACCCAGCCGGCCGGTCTCGACTGGACCACGCGGCTCATGGAGATCGACACGACGAGCCGCGACAGCAACCTGCCGCTCATCGACCTCGTCACCGCGCACCTGCGAGAGCACGGCGTCGAGCCCGTCCTCATCACGAACGACGACGGGACCAAGGCCAACCTGCTCGCCACCATCCCGGCGGCGGACGGCACGACCACCGGGGGCGTGGTCCTGTCGGGCCACACCGACGTCGTGCCGGTCGACGGGCAGGACTGGGCCAGTGAGCCGTTCGTCCCCGAGATCCGCGACGGCCGTCTCTACGGCCGCGGCTCCTGCGACATGAAAGCCTTCATCGGTTCCGTCCTCGCCACCGTTCCGGCCCTGAGCACGACGTCGCTCCGTGAGCCGGTCCACCTCGCCCTGTCCTACGACGAGGAGGTCGGCTGCGTCGGCGCCGTCTCGCTCGTCGACGCGATCGTCGAGCGTGGGCTGCGCCCCCGGGCCTGCATCGTCGGCGAGCCGACGAGCATGCGGGTGATCCGCGGCCACAAGTCGCTGACGATGCTGCAGGTGACCTTCCACGGCGTCGCGGCCCACTCCTCGCGGACGCCCTTCGGCGTCAATGCGATCGAGTATGCCGCCCAGCTCGTCCGCTTCGTCCGTGGCGTCGCCGACGGCTTCCGCACCGACGGCCCCTTCGACGAGCACTACGACGTGCCGTTCACGACGGCGACCGTCAACCAGATCGAGGGCGGGATCGCCGTCAACACCGTCCCGGCCGAGTGCTCGCTCACCTTCGAGTTCCGCGCCGTCGGCACGGTGGACGTCGACGCGACGGTCGAGGCCTTCCGCGCCGAGGCGCGCCGCCTCGAGGCCGAGATGCGGCGCGAGCACCCCGATGCCCGCGTCGAGGTGTCGATCGGCGCCAAGGCCCCGGGCCTCGACACCCCGGACGACGAGCACGTCATCGACCTCGTGACCCGGCTCGGTGGCGAGGCCTCCACCGAGAAGGTGGCCTACGGCACCGAGGCCGGCCTCTTCCAGCGCGCCGGGATCCCGACCGTCGTCTGCGGCCCCGGAGACATCGCGCAGGCCCACGCGCCGGACGAGTTCGTCGCGATCGAGCAGATCGATCGCTGCGACACCCTCCTAGCCAACCTCCTCAGCCACCTCAGCGCCTGACGCGCCCCGACCCCCCACGCCGTCCCGAAGGAGCACCATGACCCTGACCGCCACACCGACAGACGTGACTCCCGAACGCCTGGCCGAAGCCCGCAAGGCGGTGCTGAGCAGCTCCATCGGGGCCGCGCTCGAGTGGTTCGACATCATCGTCTACGCGTCGTTCGCCATCGTCATCGCCGAGAACTTCTTCCCCGAGGGCGACCAGACGCTGGGCCTGATCCTCACGTTCGCGACGTTCGCCATCTCCTACCTCGTCCGACCGCTCGGCGGGATGCTCATCGGTGGCTACGGCGACCGGCACGGGCGCAAGAAGGCGCTGACCCTCACCCTCCTGCTCATGATGGTCGGCACGGTCCTCATGGCGGCCGCGCCCACCCACGCCATGGTGGGGGCGTGGGCCGGGGTCATCATCCTCGTCTCACGGCTCGTCCAGGGCTTCTCGGCGGGCGGCGAGTTCGGCTCGGCGACGACGTTCCTCGTCGAGACCGCGCCGCACCGCAAGGCCTACTACGCCTCCTGGCAGGTGGCGAGCCAGGGCATCTCGATGTTCCTCGCGTCGGCGTTCGGCTACGTGCTGTTCACCCAGCTGTCCAAGGAGGACCTCTACTCCTGGGGCTGGCGCATCCCGTTCGTCATCGGGTGCCTCATCGGTCCGGTCGGCCTCTATGTCCGGGCTCGCCTCACGGAGCCCAAGGAGTTCACCGAGAGCACCCCGAACGAGGCACCGATCCGCGCCACGTTCACCGAGCACCTGGGACGGGTGGTCACCGGCTCGGCCTGCGTCGGCGTCGCCACCATCTCCGTCTACCTCATCCTCTTCATGCCGACGTATGCCGTGAAGAACCTCGGCGTCCCCGCGAGCGCCGCGTACCTCGGCGGCGTGGTCGCGGGCGTGGTGACGATGGTCGGGGTCCCGCTCGTCGGTCGGCTGGCCGACCGCGTCGGCCCGGCCCGGGTCATGGTGTGGGCCGCCGTGGGCGCGCTCGTGCTCGCGTGGCCGCTCTTCGCGATCGTCATCACCTCGCCGACCGTCCCGGTCCTCGTCGTGTCGATCGGGCTCCTCGGCGTCATCATGGCCTTCTACTTCGGCCCTCTGCCGGCCCTGCTGACCACGCTCTTCCCGAGCGACGTGCGGGCCACCGGCGTCTCCGTCGCCTACAACGTCGGCGTCACGGTCATGGGCGGCATCGCCCCGCTGGTGCTGACCTGGCTCATCGGCCTCACCGGCTCGCTCAACGCCCCGAGCGTCTACTACATGGTGGTCGCCGTGATCTCGCTCGTCGGCCTGACGGTGGCCCGCCGACGCTACGGCGCCGCCTGAGTGCCCGCCGTCCGCGGCGTCGGCGTGCTCGCCCGACGTCGCGGACGGCATACGCCCCCGGTCCGGCGGGTGTCAGACGGAGGCCGGCCAGCGACGGGCGCGCCACTCCGCCCAGGAGGCGAAGCCCGCCGGTGGGTCGTCGACGGGTTCGCTGCCGTCGAGCTCACCGGGCGTCGGGACCTCGATGCTCGCGTCCTTCGTCAGTCGGAGGGCCCGCTGCTCGACCTCGAGGCGCCGGGCGGCGGTGGTCTTGCCGGTGCCGGGCAGTCCCACGATCAGGAACAGGGTCGGGGGGGCTCATCGATCACCTTCCGTGCGAGCGTTTCGCCCCATCATCGTCGACCTCTCGCCGGGGTCGGCCCTGTCCGGTCCGTCGCCGACGACGTCGACGACGTCTCTCCCTCCGCGAGCAGCGACCCATGGCTAGTGTCGACATCGGAGCACCGGCAGGGTCGAAGGAGGCCGCGATGAGATTCATGCTGATGATGCACGTGGGGCACGACGACGGTCGCGAGGTGCTGGAGTGGAGCCAGACAGACATCGCGAACATGATCGAGTTCCAGCGGTCGTTCGACCGGGAGCTCGAGGAGAACGGCGAGATGGTCTTCAACGCCGGGCTCGCGTGGCCCGACCAGGCACGGATCGTGCGCCACGCCGACGGGGCGCCCGCCGTCAGCGACGGGCCGTTCCCCGAGGGTCGGGAGTTCCTCATCGGCTTCTGGGTCGTCGAGTGCGACAGCGAGGAACGGGCGTATGCCATCGCGGCGAAGGCGTCGTCGTCACCCGGGCCGGGTGGGGCGCCGACCGGCGTCCCGATCGAGGTGCGTCCGCTCGCCGGGCCTCCGCCCGTCGACGCCTGACCGACGGGCGGACCACGGACGACACGTGGACGTCCTTCCCGCACTGACGCTCGGGCAGTCCACCGTGCCTTCCGGGCGCTGACGATCCCGCCGGGGCGCCGGGTCGCGAGGTACGTTGTCGCCATGAGCGACACCCCCGTGTCAGGCGGGTCCACCGGGCCGACGGGCCCGGACGAGCAGTTCACCGTCCCCGTGCCCAACCTGCCGCGCGGTCCGGGCGCCGGCGCGGCCGGACCCACGACACCTGCGGCCGCGGCGCCGACGCAGGCCATCCCCGTCTTCGAGCCGACGCGTGAGCTGCCGACGGCCGACCCGTCGTGGCCCTCCCCACAGCCGCCTGCTCCCCCCGTGCCGCCGAATCCGTATGCCGGACAGCCGGTTTGGCCGGCCACCTCAGCTCCCAGCCAGGTCACCGACGAGACCGTCGACCCGCTGCTCGGGCAGATCGGTGTGGCGCTCTTCTGGATCACGGTCGGCTGGTGGCTCTTCGTCGTGATCCGCGTCCTCGGCTTCCTGACCCGTCACGGCGTCACCGACACGATCCTCATCCGGACCATCGACCTCGGCGCCGAGGAGACGGTCGTCGCAGCCGTCCTGTCGGTCCTCGCGGCGCTGCTGCTCCTCCTCGGTCGCGGGCGATCCGGCCGATCGCCCCTCGGCTGGGCCTCCCTCGCTCTCGCCGTCGTCACGGTCGGCGTCGCCGTCTGGCGCCTCCTTCCGTGACCGGGATCGCCTGAGCGCGAACGGGATCCGATGCTCACCCCTACAGCGGCCCGAGAGGTCGCAGACGCCTACGGTCTCGACGGGACCGCGAGCCTGACCGGCCCGGTCGCGCGCGGCCAGCTCGGCCAGGTGTGGCGGCTCGACACCGGTCACGGCAGCCACGCCGTCAAGGAGTGGTTCGCCACGCCCGACCTGGACGCAGCCTCGAGGGACGCCGACCTTGTCGCGGCGGCCCGAGAGCAGGGCGTCGTCACGCCGCGGATCCTGCGCACGAGCAGCGGCGACGTGGCCACGACCGTCGACACCACGGACGGCGAGACGGCCGTCCGGGTCTTCGAGTGGGTCGACCTGCAGCCACGGACCCGCCGACTCGACCCGGTCGCGGTCGGGCGCACGCTCGCGGGACTGCACCGGGCGGGCGCGCCGTCGGACGAGGCCGTCGACAACTGGTTCGCGACGGGCTTCGGCGAGCAGCGGTGGCGCGAGCTGCACCAGCGGGTCCTCGAGGAGGGTGCACCGTTCGCCGGGCAGCTCGGCGCGCTCGTCGACGAGCTCGTCGCCGTCGAGTCGGTCGTCGAGCCGCACGAGTCGCCCATCGTCTGCCACCGCGACCTCTGGGCCGACAACGTGCTCGCCACGTCCGGCGGTGACGTCTGCGTCATCGACTTCGAGAACCTCGGCCCGGCCGACCCGAGCCAGGAGCTCGCCATGGTGCTCTTCGAGTTCGGCGACGACGACCCGGCCCGCGCGCGGCGGCTGCACACGGCATACCGCGAGGCCGGCGGACCGGGGCGGGTCACCCGCCGCGGGCACTTCACGATGCTCGTCGCCGAGCAGGCCCACATCGGCCAGCTCGCCTGCTCGCGCTGGGTCGGTGCGAGCAGCGAGCCGGAACGCGAGCGCCTCGCCGCCTGGTTCCTCGAGATCCCCGACGACCCGGTGACGCTGCCGCGCATCGACCGGGTGCTCGCCGCCGTCACCTGACGTCGGAGAGCACCGCTGCGCGGCTGGGCTCAGGCCCGGACGACCCGCAGGGTCCGCACCTCGAAGGCACCGAGCTCCACCTGCACCGCGCCATCGACGACCGGGACCTCGCCGTCGTCCAGCGGCTCCTCGAGGAGCGTCGCCGTCGTCACCGAGCCGACCGGGAGGTCGAGCCGCAGCGTGCCGCGGGCCCGTCCACCGAGCGACTCGTAGACCCGGACGACGAGGTCGCCCGAGCGGTCGGCGGCCTCCTTGACGCTCGACACCACGATGCCCTCACCCGTCACGCTCACGAGCGGCGCGACGCCGCGAGCGCCTGCCAGGCGCCTGGGTGGCGTCCCCATGAGCGCGCCCTCGCGTGTCGCGACCTCGGCGTCGGCCCCGATGACGAGCCCGTAACGGTGCGTCTGGACGCCCTGGTCGGTCTCGGGGTCGGGGAAGCGCGGGGCCCGCAGCAGCGACAGGCGCAGCGTCGTGACGACGCCGTCGCCGACGACGTCGCGGGTCACGTCGTGGCCGTAGGTCGAGTCGTTGACGAGCGCGACCCCGAAGCCGCGCTCCTCGGCGAGCACGAAGCGGTGCATCGACGTCTCGAACTTCGCCGCCTCCCAGCTCGTGTTCGTGTGCGTGACCCGGCGGTGGAAGCCGAACTGCGTCTCGGCGGCGACGTGCTCGGCGCGCACGTCGAGCGGGAAGGCGACCTTGAGGAACTTCTCCGTCTCGTTCCAGTCGGTCTCCTGGTCGATCTCGAGGAGCCGCGCTCCCAGTGCGAGCGAGAGCTCCTGTCGCACGGTGGAGTCGGCCGAGATGCGCCGCCCGACGACGACCCGGGCGACCCCCTCCTCGTCGACCGACGCCGACAGTGCGCTCACGTCGCGCAGGTCGGTGACCCGGTTGCGGTAGTAGCGGTCGACGTCCCACGCGTCCCAGCGGTTCGGGACGTCCTCGTGCAGCTGGAGGAGGTTGCCCTCGCGCCCCGGTGCGATGGCGTCGCGTGCCGTCGCGAGGTCGACGGCCGAGGTGACCAGTCCCTCGGCCGACACCGTCACCGCGACGACGCCGTTGTCGAGGACCCAGCCGCCGTCGCGCTCGCTCAGCGACACGGCATACGCCCCAGGCTCGTCGGTCCGCGACTCCCGCTCGACGACGCCGCCGGCCGGCACCCCGGCACGCTCGAAGGGCGCGGCGTTGGCCTCGAGGCCCGTGTCGCCCTCACCGACGAGCGCCGCGAGGGAGCGCGCGACGATCGCCTCGGCCGCCTCGGTGACCCGGGCGTACTGCTCGACCGCCTCGCGGTGCACCCACGCGATCGACGTCCCGGGCAGGATGTCGTGGAACTGCTGGAGCAGCACCTGCTCCCACAGGGCGTCGAGCTCGTCGTGGGGGTATGCCGTCCCCGTCCGCACGGCGGCCGTGGCCGCCCACAGCTCCGTCTCGACGAGCAGGTGCTCGGTGCGACGGTTGCCGTGCTTCGTGCGGTGCTGCGAGGTCAGCGTCGCCCGGTGCAGCTCGAGGTAGAGCTCCCCGACCCAGACGGGCGCCTGCGGCAGCTGCTCACGGGTGCGGTCGAAGAAGGCGTCGGGGTGCTCCCAGCGCACCCTCGGGCTGCCCTCGAGATCGGCGAGGCGGCTCGCCCGGCCCGTCATCTCGCGGGTCGTGCCGCCGCCGCCGTCGCCCCAGCCGACGGGCGCGATCGAGCCGGTGGCGACACGGCTCTCGCGGAACTGGCGCGAGGCCAGGGCGACCTCCGCGCCGGACAGCTGCGCGTTGTAGGTGTCCATCGGCGGGAAGTGGCTGAGGACGCGGGAGCCGTCGATGCCCTCCCAGAGGAAGGTGTGGTGCGGGAACGTGTTGACCTGGTTCCACGAGATCTTCTGCGTGAAGAACCACTCGAAGCCGGCCCGGCGCATCAGCTGTGGCAGGGCGGGCGAGTAGCCGAAGCTGTCGGGCAGCCAGACGCCGCGGCAGCGGATGCCGAGCTCGGTCTCGAAGAAGCGCTGGCCGTGGAGGAACTGGCGCACGAGAGACTCGCCGGACGGCATGACGGTGTCGCTCTCGACCCACATGCCGCCGAGCGGCAGGAAGCGGCCGGCGTCGACGGCTGCCTTGACCCTCTCCCAGACCTCGGGCCGGTGCTCCTTGATCCACGCGTACTGCTGGGCGCTCGACATGCCATAGACGAAGTCGTCGGTCTCGTCGATGAGCGTCGTCATCGACGCGGTCGTCCGGGCCACCTTGCGGATCGTCTCGCGCACGGGCCACAGCCAGGCGCTGTCGATGTGGGCGTGGCCGACGGCGGAGATCTCGTGCGCGCTCTCCTCGGCGGGGCGGGCGAGCACGTCGACGAGGGCGGCGCGCGCATCGGCGGCCGTCGCGGCGACGTGCTGGAGGTCGAGGCGGTCCATGGCGTCGTCGAGCGCCTGGAGCACCTGCATGCGCCGCGGTCCGGGCGGCAGCTCGGCCTGCAGCTCGAGGAGCACCTGGACGTCGAGCGCGAGCTCGAAGACGTCGCGCTCGAAGACCGCGAGGTCGAGGCGTCCGGTCGTGTACAGGCGCGTCGACGAGCTCGTGACGATGTCGCCCTCGCGCGTCGGCACGAAGGGGTTGCCCGCGACGAGGATCGGGTTCGAGGCGGCCTCGACGTAGAGCTCGACGGCCTGCCCGGCCTCCGCCTCCCCGGCGACGAGGACCCACTGGTTGCGCGGGTTGAGCGACTTCACCGGCGTGCCGTCGGCGCGGTAGGTGAGTCCCTCGCACTGGAAGCCCGTCATGTCGCGGTCGAAGCCGAGGTCGGCGACGACCTCGACGCGCCGCCCGGCCCAGTGCGCCGGCACCTCCCCGGTGAGCCGGAACCACGTCGTGCCCCAGGCGGCGCCCCACGGGGTCCCGACGGCATACGGCGTGTAGTCGAGGGCGAGGCCTTCGGCCGGCGACACCGGCTCGCCGGGCAGCTCGTGCCACTCGGCCGTGAGCGGCACCGCCTCGGCGTGGACGGCCGGGAGGATGCGCTCGGCGAGGACGCGCGTCACGCGCCCCACGGTCAGGGGGATGTCGTCGTGCATGGCTGCCTCTCGGGGGTGCGGGGTCGGCCGATCTCGGCATGACGGCCCGACGCGGACCGATCGCCGCACGGGCGACGACCTCCGGCATATCGTGACCGCGTGACGAACATCGGACGCCTCATGCTCGCGCAGGTCAGGTCGATCGGCTCGCGCAACGCCTGCCTGTCGCCGGGCGATGTCCCCGGCGGCCCGTGGGTCGCGCGCGGTGGGCGGACCTATCGCACCGGCGCGAGCGGCAGCACGAGCGAGGCCATCACCCGCGCACGCGCGATCCGCTCGGTCACGAGCGTGCGCGGCTACCAGGAGGTGGGCCGGGCCGACCTCTTCATCCAGGTCATCCCCTTCGCGTCACCGGAGGACGCCCGTGCGGCCCTCACCGAGCTGCGCGCGCTCCCGAGGACGATGCCGCAGAGCAAGGGCCTCTCCGACGTCGGCGAGCTGCGGGCGGTCGCGGCGCCCGAGGTGGCCGGCACGACGCACGTGGAGGCGGCCGAGCAGGCGTTCGTCCTCGACGGCGAGCACTCGCGCACCCTCACCGTGTGGTGCGTCGTCGGCAGCACGGTCGTCGTGGCGGCGCTCGGTGGGCGGGCCGAGGCGGTCCGGTGGCCGCAGCTCGCGGCGATCGTCGAGGCGCAGGCGGCCGCGCTCGGCTGAGCGGGTCGCGCCTGCCGAGGCGTGCGTCAGCCGCGACCGAGGATGCGGCTGAGGAAGCCGGGACCGGACGCCTTCTCGGACTCGGCGTGGCCCGGGCAGCGCTGGCCCGCGGGCACGTTGCGCATGACCTGGTCGACGTGCTGGCCGCAGCCGGCCCACGTCGTCTTGCCGCAGGTCTTGCAGGTGGCCGCTCGGCACATGGTCGATCTCCTTGGTCGATGTATACCCATGGGGGTATGCGTTCGCGACCACGATAGCCGAGAGCGGGCGCGCGTCCAAGCCCGCTCGGCGGCGGGGTGCGGCTCGGGGGCGGGGCGTGGCCCAGCAGCCGGCGTACGGCTCAGAGGTCAGCGCTGCTGCCAGTCGGGGCCGAGGCGCACGACGTCGCCCACGACGACGACTGCGGGGGACCGCACGCCACGCTCGCGGGCGAGCTCGGCGATGGTGCCGACCGTGCCGACCGTGGTGCGCTGGTCGGGCCCGAAGCCGCGCTCGACGACCGCGACGGGGCAGTCGGCCGACCGGCCGTGCCGGGCGAGCAGCTCGGTCGTGCGGGCGAGCTGGGTGACACCCATGAGCAGGACGAGCGTGTGGTCGCCGCCCGTGGGGAGCACCGGGATGTCCTCGTGGCCCGTGACGACCGTGAAGCCGCGCGCGACGCCGCGGTGGGTCACGGGTATGCCGGCCGCCGCGGGCACGCTGACCGCGCTCGTCACGCCGGGGACCACCTCGACCCGTATGCCGTGTGCCTCGCAGGCGTCGCGCTCCTCGCCGCCGCGGCCGAGGACGTAGGGGTCACCGCCCTTGAGCCGAACGACGCCGAGGCCGCGCTGGGCCTCCTCGACGAGGATGTCGTTGATGCGCGACTGCGGCACCGGGTGGTTGCCCGGGGTCTTGCCGACGTCGATGACGCGCACCGACGCAGGCAGCCGGTCGACGACGGCGCGGGGCGCGAGCCGGTCGACGACGACGACGTCGGCCGAGGCGAGCAGCTCGTGGCCGCGTGCCGTGAGGAGGCCGTCGATGCCCGGCCCGCCGCCGACGAGGGCGACCCAGCCGCGACGGCCGTGCGTGCGGGTGCGGCGCAGGTCGAGCGTGCCCGAGACGAGCGCCAGCTCGACCCCGTCGCGGACCGTCACGGCGAGACCGGGGTCGCCGGCGGCATACGCAGCCACGGTGACGCGGCCGTCGGGGGTCGTCACGTCGGCGCGGGCGGCGACGCTCGCGGTCGTGCCGGCGGCGTCCGTGGAGTCGACGCACCAGACGCGCAGGGCCTCGGCGTCCGCGGCGACCTCGCGGTCGACGGACGGCTCGCCCGTCGCCGTGTGGGCGAACCACGCGCCGTCGAGGTCGGCGGGGCCGGCGTAGTCGCGCTCGAGCCACTCGACGCGGCCGGCGTCGGCCAGGTCGCGCAGGTCCTCGCAGAGCCACGGGGCGACGACCCGCACGACGGCGCCTTCGTCGAGGAAGGCCCGGACCCGGCGCGCGGACACGGGCCCGCCACCGACGGCGACGACGAGCCGACCGGTCAGGTCGAGGACGACCGGCAGCGCCGGCTTCAGATCTCCCATTCCTCGTCACCCTCGGGCTGCGTCGGGGCGTCGGCGGCCGTGGGCAGGGTCGCGCCCACCATGCCGGCGGCGACGGTGCGTCCGTCGTGCGCGTCGATGAGCAGGAACGACCCGCCGCGACGCGAGGTCGAGTAGTTCTCGACCGGGACGGGCGCGGCGAGACGGAGGGTCACGAGGCCGATGTCGTTGAGCGACAGGGCTTCCGCCGGGACCGTGTGGAGGTCGTCGAGGTCGAGGGCCCCGTCGAGGGAGCGCACGGCGGTCTGCACCGTGCGCGAACCGTGCTTGAGCAGCAGGCGCTGGGCCGGGCGCAGCGGCGCGTCGCCGAGCCAGCAGACGACGGCCTTGATGTCCTGCGTCGGCTCCGGGGCGTCGGCGGCCGCGGCGATGACGTCGCCGCGCGAGATGTCGATCTCGTCGGTGAGCCGGAGCGTCACCGACTGCGGCGCAAAGGCCTCCTGGAGCTCACGGTCACCGAGGTCGATGCCGGCGACGGTCGTGCGGCGGCCGGAGGGGAGGGCCACCACCTCGTCACCGACGCGCACGACGCCCGAGGCCACCTGGCCGGCATACCCCCGGTAGTCGCGGTGCGCCTCGTCACGGGCCGCGCCCTGGGGGCGGATGACGAGCTGGACCGGCAGTCGGAAGGACTCGCCCCCCGGGTCGTCCGACGGCGGGAGCGCCTCGAGGAGCTCGAGGAGGCTCGGGCCGGCGTACCAGGGCGTGCGCGGCGAGCGCTCGGCGACGTTGTCGCCGTCGAGGGCGCTGACCGGGATGGCGATGGCGTCGACGACGCCGAGCTCGCGGGCCACGGCCTGCACCTCGGACTCGACGCGGTCGTAGACCTCCTGCGAGAAGTCGACGAGGTCGATCTTGTTGACGGCGACGACGACGTGCGGCACCCGGAGCAGCGCGGTCACGGCGAGGTGGCGGCGGGTCTGCTCGAGGACGCCCTTGCGCGCGTCGACGAGGAGCACCACGACGTCGGCCGTCGAGCTGCCGGTGACGGTGTTGCGCGTGTACTGCACGTGACCGGGGCAGTCGGCGAGGACGAACGAGCGGTTCGCCGTCGCGAAGTAGCGGTAGGCGACGTCGATGGTGATGCCCTGCTCGCGCTCGGCGCGGAGGCCGTCGGTGAGCAGCGCGAGGTCGGCGGCGGTCAGGCCACGGTCGCGGGAGACGCGCTCGACGGCGGCGAGCTGGTCGGAGAGCACCGACTTCGTGTCGTGGAGGAGGCGACCGACGAGGGTCGACTTGCCGTCGTCGACCGAACCGGCCGTGGCGAGCCGGAGCAGGGTGCCGCGGGCGGCACCGGCAACGGCGGCCGGGTCGAGGACCGGCGTGGTCTGGGTGGGGGCGGTCACTAGAAGTAACCCTCCTTCTTGCGGTCCTCCATGGCGGCCTCGGAGATCCGGTCGTCGGCGCGCGTGGCGCCGCGCTCGGTCAGGGTCGAGGCGGCCACCTCGACGACGATCTCGGCGTTCGTGCGCGCCGGGGACTCGACGGCCCCGGTGCACGACATGTCGCCGACGGTGCGGTAGCGCACGAGGCGCGTCTCGACGGGCTCGTCGTCGCGCGGCTGGCTCACCGGGCCGACAGCGAGCCACATGCCGTCACGCTGGAAGACCTCGCGCTCGTGGGCGTAGTAGAGCGGCGCGAGCGGGATGTGCTCGCGGTCGATGTAGCGCCAGATGTCGACCTCGGTCCAGTTGCTGATCGGGAAGACGCGCACGTGCTCGCCCGGTCGGTGCCTGGGGTTGAAGAGGTTCCACAGCTCGGGCCGCTGGTTCTTCGGGTCCCACTGGCCGAACTCGTCGCGGAGGCTGACGATGCGCTCCTTGGCGCGCGCCTTCTCCTCGTCGCGTCGCCCACCGCCGAAGACACCGTCGAAACGGTGGTCGTTGATGGCGTCGAGCAGCGGCAACGTCTGGAGCGGGTTGCGGGTGCCGTCGGCGCGCTCGCGCAGCCGGCCGTCGTCGATGTAGTCCTGCACGCTCGCGACGACGAGCCGCAGGCCGAGGCGCTCGACGGTCTCGTCGCGGTACGCGAGGACCTCGGGGAAGTTGTGGCCCGTGTCGACGTGCAGCACCGGGAAGGGGATCGGCGCCGGCCAGAAGGCCTTAGTCGCGAGGTGGAGCATGACGACGGAGTCCTTGCCGCCGCTGAAGAGCAGCGCCGGACGCTCGAGCTCGCCCGCCATCTCGCGGATGACGAGGATCGCCTCGGCCTCGAGGGTGTCGAGGTGGGTGAGGCGGCGGTCGTCAGAGTCGCCCGGGTCACCGGCAGGGGCGGCCGGGGCCGCGTCCAGAGGGGTGGTCGTCGTCATGTGTGGAGTCCGCACTCGGTCTTGGAGAAGCCGGCCCAGCGGCCGGCCCGGGGGTCCTCGCCTGGCTCGACCCGGCGGGTGCACGGCTCGCAGCCGATCGAGGGGTAGCCGTCGGAGAGGAGGGAGTTGACCTCGACCTGGTGCTCACCGGCATAGGCGAGGAGCTCGTCGAAGGTCCACGCCGCGAGCGGGTTGATCTTGACGAGGCCGTTCTTGGCGTCCCACGTCACGAGGGGGGTGTCGGCCCGGGTCGGGCCCTCCTCGCGGCGGACGCCGGTGACCCATGCCTCGTAGAGCGGCAGGGTCCGTGCGAGCGGCTCGACCTTGCGCATCTGGCAGCACAGTGCCGGGTCGCGCTCGTAGAGGCGAGCGCCGTACTTCTCGTCCTGCTCGGCGACGGTCAGCTCGGGCATGACGTTGACGAGCGTGATCGGCAGGTCCTCGGCGACGATGTCGCGGGTGACGATCGTGTCGGAGAAGTGGTAGCCGGTCTCGAGGAAGAGGACGTCGACGCCCGGCGCGAAGCGCGAGACGACGTGGGGCAGCACGGCATCGGCCATCGAGCAGGCCACCGCGAGGGTGCCGTCGAAGTGGAAGGCGGCCCAGGCCGCGACCTCGTCGGCGGTCGGCTCGTGCTCGGGGTCGGCGCCGAGCGTGGCGTTGAAGTCGTCGACGATCGCCTTGAGCTCGGCGTCGCTGCGCCGCTTGCGCGGGACCTTGGGCGTGGCCAGGGGAACTGCGGTCACAGGAGTGCTCCTTCGTCTGCTCGGCGGGTCCACGACGAGAAGCTCTCGCCGGACTCGCGCTGGTCGAGGAAGGTCCGCACGACGCGCTCGACGTAGTCGGGCAGGTCGTCGGCCGTCACCTTGAGGCCGCGGACGGTGCGTCCGAGGCCGGCCTCGTCGCGGTCGACGGAGGCGAGGCCGCCGCCGAGGTGCACCTGGAAGCCGGGCACCTGCTCACCGTCGATCGTCACGAGCTGGCCCTTGAGGCCGATGTCGGCGACCTGGATGCGGGCGCACGAGTTCGGGCAGCCGTTGACGTTGAGGCTGATCGGGGTGTCGAGCTGCTCGGTGACGTCGGCGAGACGCTGCTCGAGCGCGGCGATCGTCGTCGCCGCCGTCGCCTTGGTCTCGACGATGGCCAGCTTGCAGAACTCGATGCCGGTGCACGCCATCGTGTGTCGCCGGAAGGGACTCGGCGCGGTGCTGAGGCCGAGCTTCTCGAGGCGGGTGACGGCGCCCCGGACGAGGCGGCCCGGCACGTCGAGGATGACGAGCTTCTGGTGCGGTGTCAGGCGCAGCCGGTCGGAGCCGACGTGCTCCAAGAGGTCGGCGAGGCCGGTGAGCACGTCGCCGCTGATGCGCCCGACGGTCGGGGCAGCGCCGATGTAGCGCTTGCCGTCCTTCTGCAGGTGCACGCCGACGTGGTCGCCGGGGCCGCTGGCGGGCGCGGGCGGCGGGCCGTCGGGGAGCTCGCGCTCGAGGTACTCGTCCTGCAGCACCTGGCGGAACTTCTCGGGACCCCACTCGGCGAGGAGGAACTTGAGGCGGGCCTTGTTGCGCAGCCGGCGGTAGCCGTAGTCGCGGAAGATCCGGATGACCCCGTGCCAGACCTCGGCGGCCTCCTCGGGCCGCACGAAGACCCCGACCCGCTCGGCGAGGCGGGGGCTCGTCGAGAGGCCACCGCCGACCCAGAGGTCGTAGCCGGCGCCGAGCTCGGGGTGGATGACCCCGACGAGGGAGATGTCGTTGATCTCGTGCACGACGTCGAGGCTCGGGTGGCCGGTGATGGCCGACTTGAACTTGCGCGGCAGGTTGGCGAGCTCGGGGTCGCCGATGTAGCGGTCGAGGATCTCGTCGATTACGGGCGTCGGGTCGATGATCTCGTCCTGCGCCACCCCGGCGAGCGGGCTGCCGAGGATGACCCGCGGGGTGTCGCCGCACGCCTCGGTCGTCTGGAGACCGACGGCCTCGAGGCGCCGCCAGATCTCGGGGACGTCCTCGACGCGGATCCAGTGGTACTGGATGTTCTGCCGGTCGCTGATGTCGGCGGTGCCGCGAGCGAACTCGTGGCTGATCTCCGCGAGGACGCGCAGCTGGGCGAGGCTGATCGCGCCGCCGTCGAGGCGGACGCGGAGCATGAAGTACTCGTCGGACAGTTCGGTGTCGTCGAGCTGAGCGGTGCGGCCGCCGTCGATGCCGGGGCGGCGCTGCGTGTAGAGACCCCACCAGCGGAAGCGCCCCGAGAGGTCCTGGGGCGGGATCGACGCGAAGCCCTCGCGCGAGTAGATCTGCTCGATCCGCTCGCGGACGTTGAGCCCGCCGTCCTCCTGCTTCCAGGTCTCGTTGGCGTTGAGCGGCTCGGTGCCGTCGACCTTCCACTGCCCGTTGGAGCGGCCGGCGCGGGGCGGGCGGGTGCCGGGGCGCACCGGGGCCGTGCCGGTCGCGGAGTCGGTGACGGTCATGTAATCGAATGTATAACCAGCACTTATCTCTGCCCAAACGGGTCCAGAGTGCGGCCCTTTCCCACCCAACCAGTGGGAATGCCGGGCACCTCGCGGCCTGTCAACCGTCGAAAGGCCACGG
This sequence comes from Terrabacter sp. P2_E3, assembly GCF_056403915.1. Lineage (NCBI taxonomy): Bacteria > Bacillati > Actinomycetota > Actinomycetes > Micrococcales > Intrasporangiaceae > Terrabacter > Terrabacter sp. P2_E3. Next base: position 192,562 of record NZ_JBFUEN010000007.1, on the reverse strand, counting down.
ACCGGGTCCCGGTTCGCGGCCTTTCGACGGTTGGAGGGGTGGCGCGGTCAGGGGCCGGCGAGCTGGCCGGAGTCGACGGCCTGGACGATGCCGACCACGGTCGAGAGATACGCCTGCGAGTGGTTGTAGGAGAGCACCGCCGCCGTGAGGTCGGCCGGGCGCGAGAGGTCGCGGCCACCGGCGCAGAGGTAGTTCGCGGCCGCGAGCGCCGCGTCCTCGATGTTCTGCGGGTCCTTGACGCCGTCGCCGTTGCCGTCAGCGCCCCAGATGCGCCACGTGCCGGGGATGAACTGCATCGGGCCGACGGCGCGGTCCCAGACCGGGTCGCCGTCGTAGCGGCCCCCGTCGGTGTCGCGGATCGCCGAGAAGGAGCCACCCGAGAGCGCCGGACCCCGGACCGGCGGGACGGCGTCGTGCGACGCGTCGAGCGTCCGGCCACGGAGCGAGGACGACTCCACCTCGCCGATGGCGGCGAGCAGCATGACGGGGATGTGGCAGGCACGCTGCCGCTCCGCGGCGGAGGCGTATGCCGCCCAGATGATCTCGTCCTTGGTGCGTGCGGTCGGCCGCGTGGTGCCCTTGGGCGGCACGGTGACGACGACGGGGATCTTGATGACCGCCTTGGGTCGCCACGGTGTGGGGTTGGCGCTCGACCCGCCCCCCGGCTCGAGGGTCGCGGCGACGACCGGAGGCGCCTCCTGCGCGAGGGCCGCAGCCGCGACGCGGATCTCGTCGAAGACGGGCAGCACGAGATCGCCTGCGACAGAGCCGAACCCGCTCTCGAAGAGCGGCGGCGCCGGTGGCGTCGAGCCATCACTGCTGGCCGTGGCCGCAGCGCTTCCCGGGACCAGCGGTGAGAGCAAGGGCGCCGGGGTCGGGGTCGGCACGGCCGGCGCGGTGTCGGCCACGGCCCGCGCTGCGGACCCGACCAGGGCCGTCGCCACGACGACGGAGGCGGCCAGGGCTCGTGCCGCGGTCAGTCGTCGCCTGGTCGCCCCTGACATGTCCGTGTCCTTCCTCGGGCGCGTGGCCGCCCACTCACCAGTACAGCGCGAAATCCTCGACTGCGGCAACGAACGCCGAGTCCCACAGGACCACGGGCCATCCTGCCCTCCGGCCCGACTCGTCGCGACGGGAGGGCTCCACGGCCGTCACCGACTCGCGGCGGATCGTGGGGTGACAGTGCCGGTCTCGTCCTGAGCCGCGTCGGTGCTGCCGGGGACGGCGGACGCCGCGGGCGGGGCGGCCCCGCGCTCGGCGACCGCGCGCGTACGACCCGGTGCTGGAGCCGGCCGCGGCGGCATCAGAGCACCGGGACGTGCTCGAGGCGCAGGCCGCCGTGCTCGATCGTGACCTCCTCACCGGCGCGGAGCGCGCCCCCGATGTTCTCGTAGACGAAGTAGTACGTTGCGCCCGCGTGGGTGGTGTGCCCGTTTCGCATGACCGAGACGCGGTTGGTCGAGCCGTCGCGCGCCTCGCTGCGCAGCACCGGCGGGTGCTTGACGTCGGCCTGGAAGCGGCTCGCCTTGTCGACGTCGAGGACGACGTAGCTGACGGTGACGAGCCCCCCGTCGCCGACGACCGCGACCCGCGACAAGCGGACGCCGAGGGCCGTCTCCATGGCGGCCGAGTGCGGGACCGGTCGCCCCGGGTCGTCGCCGCCCCGCAGCGCACGGGCCCCGAGGAGACCGAGGACCGCGACGACGAGGACGGCGAGGACGGCAAGCACGGATCTGGCCCGGCCCTCCCGACCCGTCCGGGTGGAGGGGGCGTAGGGACCTGACGGACCGGCCGGCCGAACCGGCGAAACTGCTGTGGTGGTGCTCATTCGCACTGCCCTCCGATGCTGCCGGCCGGGGCAACGGGCAGGTGACCCCGGCACGAGGTAGGAGCGGATCAGGGGATGCTGCTCCGGGTCGAGACGAACGAGTCGATGCGGGCCGTGCCCGCTGGCTGTGATGCCGAGGCGTGCGTGGCAACCGACGACATGATGCTCTGCAGGGCTCGGTGCGAGCCCGTCATCCACGAACGTCGCACGCGCCATCAGGGCGCGCTGCCGAGATGGGTCGACGGCTCAGACAACTGTCATCGACGGGGTTGGCGTCGTCTCAGGGAACTGTCATGTCGTTGCCAGCGCAGCGTCATAAACCTGTCATGTCTGCGCCCGATTTGAGCTGATAGATGCGGGTCTCGACCACGGATTTCCCAGCTCTGTGACCTTTCCCACTCCGCCGTCACACGCTCGGATCCATACTTGGCGACAGATCGGGGAGGGGGGACTTTCATGGCAACTGTCATGGTGGTCGACGACGAGGAACGCGTACGCACGTTGCTGGCGAAGTCGTTGTCGTCCCAAGGACACTCGGTGGTGACCGCTGCCTCGGCCAACGCCGCGATAGACCGGCTCGCGTCGAGGGACGTCGATCTCGTCGTGCTCGACCTCGTGATGCCCGGGCTCAACGGCATGGCCGTGCTCAACGCGATCAAGGAGCGCAAGCAGACGACGCCGGTGATCGTGCTGTCGGGCGTCACCGACGTGGGAGCCCGGGTGGAGGCGCTCGACCGCGGGGCCGTCGACGTCGTGTCCAAGCCGTTCAGCCTGACCGAGCTCATGGCTCGCGTCCGACGCAACGTCGGGGCGGCGCGCGCTCCCGCCGACGACGGCTTCCTCGAGGTGGCCGGCATACGCCTCGACGTCGGGCGCCGCCGGGCGACGTTCAGGGCGCGCAGCGCCGCCCTCACCGAGCGCGAGCTGAGCCTGCTCGCACACCTCATGCGGCGCGCCGGCCAGGTGTGCCACAAGGAGGAGCTGCTCCACGACGTCTGGCACCTCGACTTCGACCCGGGCAGCAACGTCGTCGAGGTGTGCGTCGGCAGGCTCCGCGCCAAGCTCGGCCAGGACATCCCGGTCGAGACGCTGCGCGGCGTCGGGTACGGGCTCTACGAGGACGCCTGATGGGACGGCACCGGATGGTCCTCGTCTGGAGTGTCATCGCGGCGCTCTGCTCGGCCGCGATGATCGCGCTGCCGGGCAGCGAGACCGTGCCGTACCACATCGCCTGGGCGGCCTTCGCGCTCTGCTTCGGCCTCGAGCAGTGGAGCCCGCGGTCCACGTGGGTCGGCCTCGGCGTCTTCACCTTCGTGACCGGCGCGATCCTCGTCTACCGCGTCATGACCGACGTCCTCGAGTGGCAGGAGACCACCGAGATCCCGCTCATGCTGTTGCTCATGGCGCTCATGATCTGGCACGTGCGCCGTCGTCAGCAGGCGCTCTCGGATCTCACGGTCAACGCGGCCCGGGAGCGCGCAGACTCGACGATGCGTGAGCTGCTCACGCTGCGCACGTCGCACGAGATGCGGTCGCCACTCATGATCTCCCGCGGTTACCTCGAGATGCTCATGGACCGCACGCCACCCGGGGAGGACCACGCCGACCTCCAGGTCGTCGACGAGGAGCTGGCGCGGCTCACCCGCGTGTGCGAGCGGCTCGTGCGGAGCATGCGCGTCGGCTCCGACCTCGAGGTCACCGAGGTCGAGCTCGACTCGGTGCTCCACCAGACGGCCGAGCGGTGGTCGGCCGTCGCCCAGCGAAGCTGGAAGGTCGAGTCGTCGGCGCTCACGCTCCAGTGCTCGAGCGAGCGGCTGCGGGCCTGCCTCGACACCCTCATCGAGAACGCCTTGCGCTACACCGCGCACGACGACGACACCGTCCTCCTCTACGCCCGCCCGATGCGCGGCGCCATCGCTATCGGGGTCGCCGACTCCGGCCGCGGCTTCACCACCGACATGCTGCGCTCGGCCGCCGGTCAGGACCTCCCGAGCAGCGTGCTCGACGGCGTGCGCGACGACCTCTCCCAGACCGGGCTCGGCCTGTCCCTCGTGCGCGACGTCGCGACGCGACGCGGCGGGTGGGTCCAGCTCGGGGTCTCCGCGTGGGGCGGTGCGGACGTCGCGATGATCCTCCCGGTGCGTCCCGCGGTGCCCGCCCTGCCCGTCGCGCGCCCGACAACGGTCATCGCCCCGGAGGCCGCCGACCAGGTGTCGTTCTGGCGCTCCGCAGTGCGGCGCGAGCCGGACACCGGGACCGGGGCACGCAGCGCCTGAGGGTTCAGTCCCCGCGCGACCACCGCAGCCGCACCCGCTGGCCGGGGCGCAGCTGCGCGGCGAGCGCGATGGCTCGTGAGGTGAGCACGGCGACGACGGGGTAGCCGCCGGTCACCGGATGGTCGGCGAGGAAGACGACGGGCTCGCCACCGAGTGGCACCTGCACCGCCCCGGGGACCATCCCCTCGCTCGGGAGCTCGCGGTCGGCATACGCGTGCAATCGCTGGATCGCGTTGCCCTCCAGGCGGATTCCTACGCGGTTGCTGCGCGATGAGACCGCCCACGAGGTCTCGTCGACGCCGGTGAGGTCGCACCAGCCGGCACGCGGGCCGGGCACGACGTCGAGCACCACCTCGCCGTCGGTGAGGCTCGGTTGCGGTGCCACCTCGACGACGGGGAACGTGGCTGGTGGCGGCCCGATCGGGAGCAGGTCACCGGCGCCAGGCAGCGGCGGACCCACGCGTGCCAGGGTGTCGGTCGCGCGTGAGCCCAGCACCGGCGCGACCGTGACGCCGCCACGCACCGCGAGCCACGTGCGCAGGCCGGCAGCGGGCACCCCGAGGGTGAGCACGGCCCCGTCGACCAGCGCGACGGGGGCGCCGTGCGGGACCGGCCGTCCGTCGACGTCAGCGGGGCAGGGCGCGCCGGTGAGCGCGACGAGCAGGTCACCATGGGCGCGCACCGAGAGCCCGCCGAGGGTGACCTCGAGGGACGCAGGCGCCGGCCCGCTCGCCTCGTGGGGGGCGAGCAGGTGCCCGACGAGCCGCAGACCGAGGAGGTATGCCGTCGGGTCGGCCGCCCCGGAACGGCCCACCCCCGCGTCGGCGAGACCCGGGCGGCCGAGGTCCTCGACGAGGGTGAGCGGCCCGGTGGCCAGCACCTCGAGCCCCCGCCGCCCGATGTCCCCACCCACCCGAGACCCCCCAGAGTCGAATGGCCCCGTCGTCCCCTGAGCCCCACCCACCCGAGACCCCCCGGAGTCGAGTGGCCCCGTCGTCCCACCCCTCCCCGTGACGGGTGGGACGGCCGGGGTCACGGGGCCACTCGAGGAGGTCTGGTCGGCGTCGACGAAACGGACCGACGTGCCCGGCGCGAGCAGCGCGGGCGGGTCGCGGTCGACGTCCCACAGCACGGCGTCGGTCGTGCCGATGAGCTGCCACCCGCCGGGGGAGTCCTGGGGGTAGATGCCACTGAAATCGCCTGCGAGAGCGACGGATCCGGCTGGGACACGTGTGCGTGGCTCGCCGCGACGCGGCACGTGCAGGCGCGGGTCGCCGTCGACGAGATAGGCGAAGCCGGGCGCGAAGCCCCCGAACCCGACCCGCCACGTCGTGCCCGTGTGGGCGCGGACGACCTCGTCGCGGGTCAGTCCGATGAGGTGGGCGACCTCGTCGAGGTCGGGCCCGCCGTAGCGCACCGGCACCTCGACCACGACCTCAGCCGCGTCGGTCGGCGGGGCGACCGCCACGGTCAGGCGGGTCGCCTCGTCGAGGCACGCCAGCCCGACGTCCGACCGCCGCCCGGGGTCCCGGAGCACGACGAGGACGGTGCGCGCCCCGGCCACGAGGTGGTCGACGGCCTCCCAGACACCTGCGGCACGCTCGACCATCGGTGCCAGGTGGGCACGCAGGGCGAGCGCGGCATCGGTGTCGGCCACCTCGACGAGCAGGGCTGCGCCGCCCATCGGCAGCAGCCGGGCCTCCACGCTCAGCCTGCGAAGGGGCGGATCTCGACGCCGGACTGCTCGAGCGCAGCGTGCACGGCCCGCGCCATCGCCACCGCGCCGGGGGTGTCGCCGTGGATGCACACCGACTCGGCCCGCACCTCGACATCGGCGCCGTCGACGGCGGTCACGAGGCCCTCCTGCGCGAGCCGGACGACGCGGGCGGCCACCTCCCCCGGGTCGTGGAGCAAGGCTCCGGGCTCGGTCCGCGGGACGAGGCGCCCGTCGGGGGTGTACCCGCGGTCGGCGAAGGCCTCGGTGACGGCGCGCAGCCCCGCGTCCGTCGCGAGCTCGAGCACGAGGCTGCCGGGCAGGCCGAGGACGGGCAGCGACGTGTCGACGGCCACGACGGCGTCGACGAGCGCCCGGGCCTGCGCCTCGTGGTGGACGACCGCGTTGTAGAGGGCGCCGTGCGGCTTCACGTAGGCGACGTCGGTGCCCTCGACCTGGGCGATCGCGGAGAGGGCGCCGAGCTGGTAGATGATGTCGGCGGTCAGCTCGTCCGGAGGGACGTCCATGAAGCGGCGCCCGAAGCCGACGAGGTCGCGGTAGGCCACCTGCGCGCCGACGACGACACCCCGCTCGGCGGCATACCGGCAGGTCGTGCGGAGGGTGAGCGGGTCGCCGGCGTGGAAGCCGCACGCGACGTTGGCGCTCGTCACGACGTCGAGCACGGCGGCGTCGTCGCCGAGGGTCCAGGCGCCGTAGGACTCCCCGACGTCGGCGTTGAGGTCGAGTCGCACGACCCGATCCTCCCGCACGCCGGCCGGCTCCGCCGCGGCGTTCACCGCAGGCCTGCGTAGTGCTCGGGCAGGCGTGCCGAGTATGCCGTCAGCAGCTCGCGCGCGACGGTGACCGAGTCGACGAGCGGGTGAAGCGCAAAGGCTTGCACCGCAAGGGATCTCGACTGCTCGACGGCGGCCCGGATGACGAGCTCGTCGACGGACTTGACCTGCTGCACGAGCCCCAGCGCGTGGCCGGGGAGCGGGCTCACGGTGACGGGGACCGGCCCGGCCGCGTCGACCCGGCACGGCACCTCGACGACGGCGTCGTCCGGGAGCCCCACGACGGCGCCGCCGTTGCGGACGTTGAGGATGAGGCGCGCCGGCTCGTCGCGCGCGATCGCGGCCATGAGCGCGAGCGCCACGCCCTCGTAGCCGCCTCCCTCGACGTCGGCCTCGGCCCGCTCTTGCGTGTGCCCGTCGTCGCTCTCGCGGGTCTCCTGCATGTAGGTCGCGTTGCGGTCGCGTCGCACGGAGTCCCAACGCTGCCAAGCCTGCTCGGGCTCGGCGGTCACCCGGGCGTAGAAGTCGGCCTGCTGACCGACGAGGTACTCCCCGCGCGTCTGCGGCGCTCCGGTGATCTGGGCGATCGCGTCACGGGTGAAGTAGTAGTAGAAGAGGTACTCGTTCGGCAGGGCACCGAGCGTCCTCAGCCACTCGGTGCCGAAGAGCTGGCCCTCCTCGATGGCTCCGAGGGCGACGTCGTCCGCGAGGAGGTCGGGGAGCAGGTCGCGGCCGTCGTGGCGCAGCCCGGCGAGCCAGCCGAGGTGGTTGAGCCCGGCGTAGTCGATCTCGAGGTCGTCGAGATCGTGGCCGAGGGCCCCGGCCGCGCGCTTGGCGAGGCCCAACGGGGAGTCGCAGATGCCGACGACCCGCGCACCGAGCACCGACTGCATCGCCTGGGTCACGAGCCCGGCCGGGTTGGTGAAGTTGATGACCCACGCGTCGGGCACCAGACGGCGTACGCGTTCGGCGACGTCGAGCGCCACCGGCACGGTGCGCAGGCCGTAGCCGACACCCCCGGGGCCGGTCGTCTCCTGTCCGAGGAGGCCGAGGTCGAGCGCGATCCGCTCGTCGGCGGTGCGGCCCTCGAGACCTCCGACCCGCATCGCGGAGAAGACGAAGTCGGCACCCGCGAGCGCCGTGTCGAGGTCGGTCGTCGCCGTGACCGTCGGCGGTGCGGTCGCCGCGCCGGCGTCCCGGGCGGCCTGGGCGACGAGCACCCGTCGCATGACGTCGAGCCGCGCGCCGTCCGTGTCGTGCAGGACGACCTCGGTGACGCGCCGGTCCGCGGTGTCGCGCAGCAGCGCGCCGTGGACGAGCGGCACGCGGAACCCGCCCCCGCCGAGGATGACCAGCTTCATGGCAGCACCACCCTCGGACCGTACCAAGGTGTGACGACGGGGCCACTCGACGTGGGCGACATGGGGACGAACTGCGCCGACACGGCATACGACCGTGGGAAAACCCGGCGAGTCGCGGACGGCAGTGCGGGATCATGGGGGCGTGCCGCCCCACCACACGTTCGACCCGCTCGCGTCTCGTCGCACCGCCGACGAGCCGGCTCTCGACGTGTTCGTCTGGGGCACCGTCTTCCTCGACATGATCTTCGCGGGGCTGCCGAGCGCGCCGAAGCCGGGCACCGAGGTGTGGGCCGAGGGGCTCGCCTCGTGCCCCGGCGGCATCGCCAACCTCGCCGTCGCCACCCGTCGCCTCGGCCTGCGCACGGGTCTCGCGGCCGCCTTCAGCGACGACGACTACGGCGACTTCTGCTGGCGCACCCTCGAGGAGCAGGAGGGCATCGACCTCGCCCGGAGCCGCCGCTTCGCCGACTGGCACAGCCCCGTCACCGTCTCGATGTCGGTCGACCGCGACCGCAGCATGGTCTCCCACGGTCACCCGTCCCCCGTCGCCGCCGCCGAGCTCATCGGGACGCCCCCGCGGTCTCGCGCGGTCATGGTCGACCTCGGCGAGGACGAGGTCTTCGGCGCGAGCGGCCGGACCTGGGTCGACCGGGCGCGCGACGACGGAGCGCTCGTCTTCGCCGACGTCGGCTGGGACCCCAAGGAGGAGTGGTCCCCGCACGTGCTCGACCGGCTCGAGCGCTGTGACGTCTTCATGCCCAACGCCGTCGAGGCGATGGCCTACACGGGCACCCGGTCGCCCGTCGAGGCCGTCTACGCCCTCGCCGACCGCGTGCCCGTCGCCATCGTCACCGACGGCGCCAACGGCGCGCTCGGCATCGACGCCCGCACGGGCGAGGAGTCCCAGGTCCCGTCGCTGCGGGTGCAGGAGGTCGACCCGACCGGCGCCGGCGACGTCTTCGGGGCCGCCCTGCTCGTCGGCACGCTCGCGGAGTGGCCGCTCGAGCAGCGGATGACCTTCGCGAGCCTCTGCGCGGGCCTCGCGCTCCAGCAGTACGGCGGCTCCCTCGCGGCACCCGGCTGGGGCGACCTCGCCGACTGGTGGACGGCCCTCGTCTCCGACACGAGCGGCGACGCCTACCACCGCTCGCTCCGGCGCCGGTTCGGCTTCCTCGACGAGATCGTGCCGCGCGTCCCGGTCACGGCGTGCCGTCGCGCGACTGCGACGATCGCCAAGCGGGCCGACGTGCAGGACCTCGACTGACCGTCGTCCGCTGCGACACGGCACGATGGTGACGTGACCGACCTGCCCGCCGAGCTCCCCGCCGAGCTCCCCGCAGAGCTGCCCGTTGACGTCGGCGACCTCGCGGCCCTCGACCTGCGTGCGGCGCAGGTGCAGCACTGGTCGATCGCCGGCGACTCCTTCACGTGGACCCTGCTCGTCGGTGACACCGGCCGGGGCCACGAGCTCGCCAGCATCACCTACGTCGGCGCCGTCGTGCTCCACACCAACCGCCGCGACCTCGACCGTGCCGTCGCGGCCGCCGCCGAGGTCGAGCGGTCCGAGGTCGTGCCCACCCCCGACGGCGGCTTCGAGCACCGGGTCACGCTCGTGCCGGCCTACCCGCTCGTCGTCCGCTTCTGGAGCGTGGAGGTGCGCCGGATGCCGGCACCCGACCACCTGCGGCGCCTTCGCTGACCCGGAGACCGCGCCACCCGGCATACGCCATCAGGGCGACGGCACCATCGACGACCGGGCCCCGGGGTGCCATGGTGAGTGGATGGAGAAGTCGTCGTTGACCGCCCTCGCCCGGGAGCTGCTCGAGCACGCCAGGACGACCTCGAGCGGTCGCGGCGCCGACACGGTCTACGGCGGCCACGAGCACGTGCTGCGCCAGACCGTCGTCGCGCTGGCGGCAGGTCGGTCGATGACCGAGCACGAGAACCCCGGCGAGGCGACGGTGCAGGTGTTGCGCGGACGGGTGCGCATCAGCACCGCCGACGCGGCCTGGGAGGGCGCGCCGGGTGACCTGCTCGTCGTCCCGCAGGCGCGCCACTCGCTCGAGGCACTCGAGGACTCTGCCGTGCTCCTCACCGTCGCCAAGCTGCCCTGACCCGGGCTGCACGGCCCACGCGGTGGGTGGCCGTCACGCGGCGGTTCGCGGTGGATCACCGGCAGCACACGCCGGCGATCCACCGCCAGTCAGTCGCCGCCGATGCCGGTGCGCTCGACGCCCTCGACGATCCAGCGCTGGAGGAAGAGGAACATCAGCAGCAGCGGCACGATCGCGACGAGCGCGGCCATGAAGAGCTGGCTCACCTGCACCGACTGCGCCGTGAGGAAGGTCGACAACGCGATCTGCACCGTCCACGACTCCTGGTCGCGGCCGATGACGAGCGGCCAGAGGAAGGCGTTCCACGAGCCGATGAAGGTGATGGTGCCGATGGCCGCGACGAAGCCGAACGAGTTGGGGACGACGATCTTCCAGAAGGTGCCCCAGTAGCCGAGCCCGTCGATGAAGGCGGCCTCCTCGACCTCCTTGGGGAAGCCGAGGAAGAACTGCCGGAAGAGGAACGTCGCGAGCGCCTGGAAGAGCCCGGGGATGATGAGGCCGCGCAGCGTCGAGATCCACCCGAGCGTCGACACGAGGACGAAGCTCGGCACGAAGGTCACGGCCGCCGGGATGAGCAGCGTGGCAGTGATCGTGTAGAAGACGGCGTTGGACCAGCGGTAGGGGATGCGCGCGAGACCGTAGCCGGCGAGACCCGAGACGACGAGCACCCCGATCGTCTGGGTCACCGCGATGAGGCCCGAGTTGAGCAGGCTGCGCGCCATCGGGATCGCCGGGTTGTCGAAGAGGCCGGTGAGGTTGGAGGTCTCCCAGACCGGCGGGAGCCAGTGGAAGTCGGGCGACCCGAGGTCCTGCTCGCGCATGAACGCGCTGCGCACGAGCAGGTAGAAGGGGACGAGGAAGAGCAGCGCCGCCGCGACGAGGGCGCTGTAGCGGGCCCACCCCGTGATCCGGGACTGCCGCTTGCTCCGGACGATCGCCATCAGTCGCCCCTGTCGCCGAGTCGGAGGATGCGGCCCTGCACCACGGCGACGATCGCGATGATGAGGGTGAGGATGACGGCTCCCGCCGACCCGTGGCCGAAGTCCTGGCCCGAGCCGAGCGCCGTGTAGTAGAGGTAGACGAGCGGCGGCCGGGCGTACGGCGGGTAAGTGCCGAACGTCGACAGGATGTTGTAGAACTCGTCGAACGCCTGGAACGCGTTGATGAGCAGGAGCAGCAGCACCGCCGTCGACGTCGCGCGCAGCTGCGGCAGGGTGATGTGCCGGAAGACCTTCCACCCCTCGGCGCCGTCGATCGCAGCAGCCTCGTAGAGCGTCGGGCTGATCCGCTGGATGCCGGCGAGGAAGAGGATCATGTAGAAGCCGACCTGCAGCCAGAGCCGCGCCGTGACGATGACGAGCCAGTACCACGGCGGGTCGGCGAGGCTGAGCCACGGGATCGAGTCGGCGCCGAACCAGCCGAGCACCGCGTTGGCCAGGCCCGAGCGGATGCCGCTGAAGATCGACATCTTCCAGACGAGCGCGGCAACGACGTAGGAGCACGCGGTCGGCAGGAAGAAGACCGACCGGAAGAACGACTGCATGACCCGGGTGCGCGCGACGAGCAGCGCCGCCCCGAGGGAGATGACGAAGGTCGTCGGCACGATGAAGACGGCGAAGGCGAGGAACGTGACGAGGCTGCTGCGGAAGGCCGGGTCGCGGAGCATGTCGAGGTAGTTGCCGACGCCGACGAACTTCGTGGGCGTGACGGTGTTGTAGGACTCGAAGAACGACAGGTAGATCGACCAGGCGATCGGGACGTAGACGAAGACGATCAGCCCGATGACGAACGGCCCGACGAAGACCCAGAACCACAGGTTGCGGTCCTGGCGCCCGCGCAGGCGGCGACCGAGCGACGGCCTCCCCGCGGTGGGGGGCGGCGTCGCCCGGTCGGCTGCCTTCCGCTGCGCGGCGCTGTCGTATGCCGCCGGGTCGGCCTGCGCTGTCAGGCGAGGACCCGCTTCAGCTCGGCGTCGGCCACGGTCTTGACCTTGGCGATCTCGCCGGCCGGGTCGGCGCCCTCCTTGACGATGCGGTTCATCGCGTCACCGAAGGCCGTGGCGCACTTGGGCGTCCACAGGATCGGGCTCTGCGCGTGGCCGACGTCGGTGGCGAGCTTGGCCGCCTCGGCCGCCTGCCCGCTCGTGAGCGTCGAGGCCTGGCCGATGAGGCTCGTGCGCGACGGGATGTGGAAGCCGTAGGCCGTCGCGAAGTCGAGCTGGTAGGCGGTCTGGTCGATCCACAGCCACTTGGCGAACTTCTTGGCGGCCTCGACGTCCTTGCTCTTGGCGCTGACGCACGAGCCGTAGGCGCCGACGGGGACCGACGCCTTGCCCTGGCCGTCGAGCGCGGGCCACGCCATGACGCCGAAGTCGTCGCCGAGGCCCTTCTTGAGGTCGGGAAAGGTCCACAGGCCGGTGAACTGCATGGCCGTGAGCCCAGCGGTGAGCGCCGACGGGTCGAACCAGTCCTTGGGCGCCCCGAGGAGCAGCACCTTGGCGTCCCACATCTCGCGAAGCTTGCCGAGCGCGGTCGCGGCTCGCGGGTCGTCGAAGCCGAACTGGTTGTCCTTGGTGAGGTAGTCGAGCCCGGCCGACCACAGCATCGGGCCACCCATGAGGCCGGCACCGCCGTCGTTGCCGAGGAAGAGGCCCTTGACGTTGCCCTGCGTCAGCTTCTTCGCCGCGTCGATGAGCTCGTCGATGGTCTGGGGCGGCGTGATGCCGGCCTTGTCGAGCATCGACTTGCGATAGACGAGCAGCTGCATGTCGACGACCTGCGGGATGGCATACGTCTTGCCGTCGTAGGTCATCCGCTCGAGGATGCTCGGGTTGAAGTCGGACTTCGTGTCGCCGATGAGGTCGGTGAGGTCGACGACCTGGCCGCCCTTGATCATGTCGATGGTCGGGCCGTTGCCGTACTCGAAGACGTCGGGCCCGGCGTCGGTGAGCAGCGAGGCCGCGGTGGACTGGTCGTAGTCGCCGGGCTTCCAGCTGACCTTGACCGTGGCGTCCTTGTAGGCGGCGGCGTACTTCTCGACGGCCTGCTGCGTGCCGGCCTCGCCGTACTGGTGGTACCACTGGTTGAGCGTGGTCCCGCTGCCGCCCCCGGTCGCGCCACCGGTGGCTGCCGGCTCGCGTCCCGTGTTGCTGCCGCACGCGGCGAGCGCACCCGTGACCGCAGCGGCACCGCCGAGCGCGAAGAGCGAGCGCCGGGTGAGGTTGGCCCCGAGGGCCTGGCTGATCTCGCGACCGATCTGCTTGTCAGACATAGGGTTCCCCTGCGTCCTTCCTGCCCGGGTGTGCGGGCACCGTTCACGACGGCGGGCGCTCGGCCAGTCTGCTCGACCTCGCCCACCCGGCGATCGTATGCCCGATACCTCCGCGTATGCCGGATGGGCCACCCCCGGAGGTCAGCGCGGCTCAGATGGTGGCCGGGGAGTTGAGCGGGTTGTCGCTCAGGGTCTCGGGGGCCGTCTGGAGCAGCTGCTCGACGAGGAGCAGGGTCTGCTCGTCCTCGAGCGTCATGCGGCGGCCGAAGTGGCCGCGGGCCAGGGCCACGCCCGCACCGACGCGCAGGATGCTCGACCGGACGTCGGTCCGCGTGTCGGTGTCCATGCGTTCGAGCAGCCGGCTCACGGAGAGCAGGCCCGAGACGACCGGTCGGCCGTCGAGCTCGAACTCGTCGAAGAGCCAGAGGCGCTCGGCTGCGGCGGTGCCGAGCAGCTCGCGCCCGGGACCCTCGCTGCGCAGGGCCGCGTCGGTCACGGCGTCCCAGAAGGCGCCGCGCTCGTCCTCGTCGAACCGGATGCGGCCGGCCAGGGCGCTCAGCACCCACACGGGGGCGAGCCGGAGGGTGAACCACTCCTGCTCCGACCACTGCTCACGCCACTGCGACACGACCGCCACCGCCTCTCACGCGCTCGGGGCACCTCCAGCGTACGACCGCCCCGCCCGTGAGGTCGTGGAGTCCACCGCTGGTAGACAGGAACCGTGCTCGACGACAACGCCGTCCTGACCGCCCCCACGGTCCTCACCCTGGTGGGCAGCTCCGGGCTGTCCGCCGAGGTCCTCGCCCACGGCGCCCTGCGCCGTCTCGAGGCCTTCGGCACCAGCCTGCTGCTGCACCCCGCGACCGTCGCAGAGGCGGGTCTGACGAACGTCCACCTACGCGTGCACCGGCCGGACGGCATCCGTCGTCGGGCCCTGCTGGGTCCCGGCAGCGGCTCGGTCGTCACCTCGGTCGACGGCGCCGTCGTCGTCACCGGCCGCCACGAAGGCATCGACTACCGCCTCGTCCTCACGCTCGGCGACGGGTCACCCGAGACGCCGACGTGGCACTGGGACCTCGAGCTCACGAACACGACGGGCGAGTCCGTCACCGCCGACGCGGTGCTGACCCACGACCCCGCCCTGGCACCCCTCGGCAACGTCCGGATCAACGAGTACTACGTCAGCCAGTACCTCGACCTCACCCCCGTCGCGACGGACGGCCACGGCACCGCGGTCGCCGTTCGCCAGAACATGCCCGGTGAGCGCGTCCCGTGGCTCATGGTCGGGACGACCGGCACCGGCACCGGCTGGGCGACGGACGCCCTCCAGCTCGTCCGCCGCACCGGCCACGGTGTCGACTGGGCCGGGCTCGAGGCCGTCGACCTGCCGAGCGCGCGCCTCCAGCACGAGCACTCGCTCATCGCCCTGCAGGACGCCCCGGTCGAGATCGCACCCGCCGACACCCACCGCACCGGCTTCTGGGGCGTCGCCCTCGAGGACCACCCCGAGGCCACGTCCGACGCCGACGCCCGCTGGGCCGACGTCGCGATCGCGGCCACCCCGACCCCGTGGGCGCCGGCGGGCGACGGCGCCCACGGCCAGGCCCTCGACGGCGCCGAAAGTGCCGCGACGCCGGCGACGCTGTGGTCGTCCAGCCCAGCCTTCGCGTCACGGGCACTCGACCGCGCCGAGCTCGCCGACGCCGGCCTGCTCGAGCACCGCACCGACGTCGAGACGGCCGACGACGGCACCGAGCTCGCGTGGACCGTCCGCGGCGGGCAGCTCGTCACCCCCGCCAAGGAGCTCGCGGTCCTGCGCCCGCACGGCCACCTGCTCCGCACCGGTGACACCTTCACGCCCGACTCGCGCTCGCTCGCGTCGACGGTGTGGATGGCCGGCACTTTCCACTCGCAGATCACCCGCGGCCACGTCGGCCGCGACCCGGTCGTGACGGGCCGCCGCACCTACCTCGGCCTCCAGCGCGCCCACGGCATGCGCCTCTTCGTCGAGGACGCCGACGGCACGTGGAGCCTCCTCGAGACCCCGAGCGCGTGGTTCACCGGCCTCGACCACTGCACGTGGTGGTATGCCGCCGCGTCGGGTCCCGTGCTCACCGTGACCTCGAGCGCGCCTGCCGACGAGCACGCCCTGACGCTCTCGGTCGGGCAGCACGGCGCAGCCCCGCGAAGGGTGCTGCTCGCGCTGCAGGTCGCCGACGACCTGTCCGACGCCCCGTCGGTGGCGACGGCCGACGACCACCTCGACGTCACGACGGCGAACGACCCACGGCCGTGGCGCGTCTCGTGGACCGGGCCCGGCGACCCGGAGGTCGGCGACGCCCGGCTCCAAGCCGACGGCGTCGGCCGCGGACCGGGCTGGCTCACCGTGCTCTTCGACGCGAGCGAGCAGCTCGAGGTCGTCGTCCGCTCCTCCCCGGACGCCGGTGAGGCCGCGGCCGGCGAGGTCGTGCCCACGGGTGAGCACCTCGGGGCAGCCTTCTGGGACAAGGCCGGCCACGCCGTGACCCTCGACGGGTCGTCGCTCGGCGAGGCCGGCTCCCAGGCCGCGAACCTCTCGGCGGCGCTGCCGTGGTTCACGCACAACGCCTTCGTCCACTACCTCTCGCCGCGCGGGCTCGAGCAGTTCTCGGGCGGTGCGTGGGGCACCCGCGACGTGTGCCAGGGTCCGGTCGGGCTGCTCACGGCGCTCGGGCGACAGGACGCCGTCCGCGACGTGCTGCTGCGCGTCTTCCGCGCCCAGAACGCCCGCGGCGACTGGCCGCAGGCCTTCGAGTTCCTCCCGCCGCTGCCCGAGACGGGCCAGCAGGACTCGCACGGCGACGTCGTCTTCTGGCCCGTCCTCGCGGCCGGTGACTACCTGCGCACGACCGGTGACGCGAGCCTGCTCGACGAGGCGGTCGCCTTCGTCGGCGACGACGCGCTCGGCGAGCCGGCCAGCGTGGCCGAGCACCTGCGTCGTGCGGTCGCGCGGATCGCGGAGTGCACGGTCCCCGGGAGCCCGCTGCCGGCATACGGCCACGGCGACTGGAACGACTCGCTCCAGCCAGCCGACCCGCACCTCGCAGCCCACCTCGTGTCCACGTGGACGGCGGTGCTCCAGACGCAGTCGCTGCGCACCCTCGCCGAGGGGCTGCACGCGGTCGGTGCGCCCGACGGCGCCTCGGCCCTGGCCGCCGACGCCGACGAGCTCGCCGAGCGCACCCACGACGCCCTCCTCGACCAGCTCGCGGCCGACCCGGTGCTGCCCGGCTACCTGCTGCAGCACGAGGACGGGCACTTCGAGCCGCTCGTCCACCCGAGCGACGAGCGCACCGGGCTGCACTACGGCGTGCTGCCGTGGATCCACGCGATCGGCGCCGACCTGCTGACGCCGGAGCAGGCCCGCCACCACCTCGACCTCATCGAGGAGCTCCTCCTCGGACCCGACGGGGCGCGCCTCTTCGACCGGCCGGTCAGCTACGTCGGTGGGCCGATGGCCGTCTTCCAGCGGGCCGAGGCGAGCACCTTCTGGGGTCGCGAGATCGGGCTCATGTACATGCACGCCCACCTGCGCTACGCCGAGGCGCTGGCGCGCGTCGGTGACGGCGCAGCCCTGCTCACGGCTCTCGCCAAGGCGAGCCCGGTGGGGCTGGACTCGCTCGTGCCGCAGGCGCGCCCGCGCCAGACGACGTGCTACTACTCCTCGTCCGACGGCGTCTTCACCGACCGATACGACGCGTCGGAGCGGTATGCCGCGCTCATGGCCGGCGACGTGCCCCTCGAGGGCGGGTGGCGCGTCTACTCGTCCGGTCCCGGGCTCGTGCTGCGGCTCGTCACCGAGGTGCTCCTCGGCATCCGCCAGCGCGGCGACGACGTCGAGATCGACCCGGTGCTGCCGCCGAGCGGCGACGCCGGCGCAGGCGCCTCCGAGCTGACCGCGCGGCTGCCGCTGGCCGGCACCGACCTCACGGTCCGCTACGTCGTCGGGCCCGAGGGGCACGGCATCCGCCGGGTCACCGTGAACGGGCGCGAACTGAGCCTGCGACCGCTGACCAACCCCTACCGGCGGGCGGGTGCGGCCGTCCGGACCGCGGACCTGCTCGGGCTCCAGACTGCCCAGGCTGCCCGGACTGCCGAGGCCACCGACGCCACAGCCCCGACCAGCGAGATCCTCGTAGAGACCCACTGACATGACCGACGTCACCGCCATGCCGCCCACGCCTCAGCGGCCGTGGCTCGATGCCACCCTGCCCATCGAGGAGCGTATCGACCTCCTCATGGCCAAGATGACCCTGGCCGAGAAGGTCGGCCAGACCCACCAGGTCGCCAACATCAACCCAGACGACGACGCCGACGAGATCGCGTCGGGCCGGATCAGCTCGAGCCTCTACGCCTCGGGTGCGACCGCCGGCAACGAGCGCGACGAGGGCGTCCTCGTCGGCAACATCGACGCCGCCCAGCGGCACGCCGTCGAGGGCAGCCGTCTCGGCATCCCGCTGCTCTTCGGCCGCGACGTCATCCACGGGCACCGCACCGTGGCGCCGATCCCGCTCGGGATCGCGGCGTCCTTCGACCCCGACGTCGCCGAGGAGATCGGCGAGATCGCCGCCCGCGAGGCGGCCGTCGACGGGGTGGCGTGGACCTTCACGCCGATGGTCGACATCTCGGAGGAGCCGCGCTGGGGCCGGGTCGCCGAGTCGCTCGGCGAGACGCCGGTGCTCTCCGGCCGTCTGGCGGCCGGCTTGATCCGGGGCTTCCAGGGCGACGACCCGAGCGACCCCGACCGCCTCGCCGCGTGCGCCAAGCACTTCGCCGGCTACGGCCTCGCCGCCGGTGGCCGTGACTACGACACGGTCAGCGTCGGCGAGAACACCCTGCGCAACCTGCACCTACGGCCTTTCCGCTCGGCCGTCGATGCCGGCGTCCTCACCGTCATGGCCGCCTTCAACGACGTCGACGGCATCCCGATGCATGCCCACGAGCACCTCGTCCGCGAGGTCCTCAAGGGCGAGTGGGGCTTCGACGGCGTCGTCGTCGCGGACTGGAACGGCATCGGCCAGATCGTCTTCCAGGGCGTCGCCGCCGACAAGCGCGAGGCCGCGGCCCTCGCGATCCGGGCCGGCGTCGACCTCGACATGGTGAGCGGCGCCTACCTCGAGCACCTCGAGGAGCTCGTCGAGTCCGGCGAGGTCGACCTCACGCTCGTCGACGACGCGGTCCGCCGCGTGCTGCGCCTCAAGTTCCGTCTCGGGCTCTTCGAGCGTCCGTATGCCGCCCGGCCGGGTGCGTCGAACGCCCCGACTCCCTCGACCCGGGCCGTCGCGCGGCGCGCAGCCCACGCCGCGCACGTCCTCGTCAAGAACGACGGCGTCCTGCCGCTCGGCGAGGGGGCCGGGAAGGTCCTGCTGTCGGGGCCCTTCGTCGACGACGGCGACGCGCTGCTCGGCACGTGGGTCCTCGACGGTCGCGGCGAGGAGGTCGTCACCCCTGAGACCGCTATCCGCGAGCGCCTCGGCGACCGCGTCACCGTGGCCGACGGCCGCTTCCCCGACGTGACCCTGATGCAGGCGAGGGCCGCCGACACGTCGGTGCTGCTCCTCGGCGAGCACCGGTCCCGCTCGGGTGAGGCGCAGTCCGTCGTCGACATCGGCCTGCCACCGGGGCAGCTCGAGCTCGTGCGCGCCGTCGCGGCGTTCGGCAAGCCGCTCGTCGCCGTGGTCTACACCGGCCGCCCGCTCGACCTCACCGAGCTGCTCGACCTCGCCGACGCGGTGCTCGTCGTCTGGCACCCCGGTGTCGAGGCCGGCACCGCACTGGCCGACATCCTGCTCGGCGACGTCGAGCCGCACGGCCGGCTGCCGATGACCTTCCCGCTGTCGACGGGCCACATCCCGACGAGCACCCACCAGCGCCCGACGGGGCGCCTCATCCGCGCCGACGTCGACTACCAGCAGGGCCGCTACATCGACGCCCTCACCTACCCGCGGCTGCCCTTCGGCTTCGGCCTGTCCTACACGACCGTCGACTACGGCGCGCCCGCCCTGTCGTCGCCGACGATGACGACCGACGGGTCCACGACCCTCACCGTCACGGTGACCAACACCGGCGATCGCCCGTGCCGCGAGGTGGTCCAGCTCTACTTCCGCGACCCCGTCGCCCAGGTGACCCGCCCGCTCGTCGAGCTGACCGACTGGGCGCTCGTCGACCTCGAGCCCGGCCAGGCGCGCGAGGTCACCTTCGACGTGCAGGCCGAGCAAACGGCATACGCAGGCCGTGATTTCACGACGCGCGTCGACGAGGGCGAGATCGTCCTGCTCACCGGGCCCGACGCGGCCCGCCTCCAGCCCGTGTCCGTGACCATCACGTCCCCGAAGGCCTCCTCATGATCGAGACCGTCCAGCGCCAGATCCGCATCGACGGCGAGCCCGTCATCGTCATGTCGGGGGAGGTGCACTACTTCCGCGTCGCGCGCGCCGAGTGAGGCCAGCCTCTCGACCTGCTCGTCCAGGCCGGCTGCGACACCGTCGCCTCCTACACGAGCCGTCGCTCGCCCGGATGGACGAGGACCACGACGACGTGTCGCTGGGACTCGTGCTCGACACGTACATGGCGGGGTACCACCACCCCGGGTCTGAGCTCATGACGGAGGTCGTCGACGACGTGACGTCGCACCGCGGCGCGGGGCGAGCGCAAGGCGCTGACGCGGTCGCTCCTGCTCGGTGGGTTCCGTTTTGGCGCAACGCATCTCGAGCGGCGCGACCCGGCGCCGGGGTCGACGGTGCTCGTCGGCACTGGGCGCTACCTGTCGCGAGTCGTGCAGGAGCGGCTGGTTGGCCGTGTGACGACCGTTGGCAACGTCGTACTGCTCGGGCGGCTGCCCGAGCGGGACCTCGACGGGTCGCCGTGCACGGTGCTGGCGGACGCGCTGGGTCTCACGGCGGGCGAGGTGGTGCGCGACACCGGCCACTACTACCCGTCGCTCGTCGCGCACGGGTGGGCGCAGCCGTTGCCCGAGATGCGGGCCGGCTGGGTGCAGGCTCTGTCGCACGAGCGTGGCGACGTCGTGCTGACCGACGTCGTGCTGAGCGACGTCTACGGCGCGGTGTGCGGCGTCGACGTGCCGCTCGGCGAGGGCGCGCCATCGTGCTCGCTGCTCAGATGCCGTCGGACCCGGTGCTCTTCGACCGTGCGTTGTCCAGCCTCGGCGTGACTCCGGGGCTGCGCCTCGAGACGCAGTGGCCGGGTGTCTTCGGCACGACGACGAGCACGGACGACGGACAGCGCGCCCTGCACGTCCTCAACACGTCGGGCGCGCCGGCCACGGTGACGGTCGGCATCGACGGCACCCCCATCGCGGCCGGCACCACCCTCCACGTGCCTCCGCGGCCGGGGCACATCCTGCCCCTCGGACTCGACGTCGCAGGGCGGCGTCAGGACTGGGCGTCGGCCGAGATCGCAGGCGCCGACGCGGACGGGACGGTGCACTTCCGGCCAGGCCTCGACGAGGACTGCGGCACCAACAGTCATCGCCGACGGCCTCCCAGTCGAACTGGCCCCACGGCAGCACTCGCTCCGTCCCTGAGCTCCAGCACGTACAGGGCGGCCCGGAGGGTGACAAAGGAGTCCCACCCTGGCCGCTCTGCTGCTGAAAATGAGTCGTCTTCGACTAGCGCCGAGCGCATCAAGAAACACGCCGGCAACGGAGCCCATCCCGCCCAGAATGCCGTGCCCCAGGCATCGAGTTCCAGCCTGCCATCGAAACGGGTCGTTGGCTTCGGGAGGCCCTCCGAGCTGTCTTCGCAGGGTGCCTTGCCTCAGATCGACCCTCTCATCGCGCGGATCGAAGATTAGCGCCTGCAAACGGCGATTCACCTGCGTGATGGTGTTTGCCCACAGTTAAGGTCGGGCGGGGAGGCGCCCCATCGGTTCCCCGCTCTCACACTCGCATCCGACCAAACCAGGGGACCCAACATGAGCTACCGCAACAAGACCTATGTGGCCTTCGCGAGCGAAAACATCAAGCTGTACCGCCTCATGGAGGCGTGGCGCGATAACGACAGGATCGACTTCGACTTCTTCGACGCCCACGACCTCTACGAGTCGCGAGACACGAGCAAGCCCGAAACGATCAAACGGAACCTTCGACAGCGGATGAGCAACGCCAAGCAGGTCGTCCTCATCGGTACACCGGAGGCGAAGAGGAAGGGTGGTGACGGCAACTCGTTCCTCGCTTACGAGGTCGACGTCATGATGGAGTACGCCCTCCCGGTGGTTATCGCGAACAGTGGCGGCAGCAAGAGCATCGAGCGCTCGCTGATCCCGTCACCCCTGCTGGATGCTGACTACTACACCTTGTCTGTTGCGTTCAGCCCGGCAATCATCAAGTTCGCGCTTGACAACTACGCGCCCCAGTTTGCAAGCAGCGACAAGACAGGACCTCATTACTACAAGCAGGACGTCTACGACAGGTTGTGATGCGTGTCCATCACTCGTGACCTTCGCAATAAGCGGTTCTGGCGTGGGATGGCGATGCACGGCCTCGCCGCGCTGGGCGCGTTGTCCGCAGTTCTGGGCCTCTTCGACCTCTTCTTTCCTAACGTCCTAGGCGAACTAGATCCTCCCGAGATCTTGATAGTCCCGGCGGTAGCCTTGGCCTACGCCTGTTGGAAGTCGTGGCCGTACCCGGTCGAGCAGCACTACACCACGCCGAACACCAAGATTCGGCTCGTCACCGGCGACCTCTTCAAACAGGACACCAACCTCGTCATCGGCATGGCTGACACCTTCGACATCGAGACCCCGCACATTATTGCCAGTTCAAGTGTTCAAGGGCAGTTCTTGGCTGAGGTCTACCAGCAGGACGTCGGCAGTCTTCGTCGGGACCTGAAAACGGCGCTGGCGAACAAGCCGATCGTCGACACGGTTACCAAACCAGGAAACACCAAGCGCCATGCGCTCGGCACCGTTGCGACCGTTAGGCACCAGCGGAAGCACTACTTCTGCGTGGCGTACACGACGCTTGATGCACATAACAAAGCGTCCTCCTCGATGGGTGTTCTGTGGGAGGCAATGGAGAAGCTGTGGGATGAAGTCCGCATCCGGTCTAACGGTGATGCGGTCTCCGCACCGATCATCGGCTTGGGCCAGTCCGGAATGTCCACGGTGCTTCCGATTCAAGATGCAATCCGCTTTCTTATTTTGTCCTTCGTATTCGCCTCGCGCAAGGATCGCGTATGTGAGGAGCTGAGAATCGTGGTGCGCCCTGAAGACGAGAAGCGCATCGACATGCTCGAGATCCAGGACTTCCTCACCTCCCTGAAGAAGTCGTCGTGAACCACTTAGACGTCCCGGACGCCTACCCGTGCGCTTTCTGTGACTACCTGAGCGGCGTTCGCCCCTTCACGTTCCTTCACCGCGAGAAGCAGGCCGCAATCTTGGTGACGCGCGAGCAGCGTGGATCATCACACTTGCTCATCATCACCACGCGGCACGCGCCGACGGTTCTGGACATCACCGATGCTGAGTCTGAGGCCGTAATGCGCCTCATACGCGAAGCCGCGCGCGTCATTGACGAAGTAGAACGACGACCCGGAATCAGCGTTTGGCAGAACAATGGTGTTGACGCCCATCAGGCAATTCCGCACTTTCACGCACATGTCGCGGGAACGGTCCCCGGGGGTGGAACGGAGTGGGACCAGGTGCGCGAACTAACCCTCGAGGAGACCGAGGAGATCGCATCGAGGCTTCGACCAGCGCTACGACATTAGTCACGCTTACCACTAACCACGCCAAGGCGTGGTCGCCGGACGCCTCAACTCCACACTTGACCCACTTCGTCCGCGGACCGATGCTGGTTTGGTCGCGCTCGCCCGGCCAGGTTTGCATATGGGGTGCCATGTGGCCGCGACGTGTCGTAGCGCGGCCACTACCCACCCCCGCACGCTGCTCGCCGGCGCGGCACGGCAGACGGTGACTTCCCGGAGGGCACCGGGGTAACGACTCTGACTCCAGCGCGCCTGGCTCACAGCCCCGCATCAGCACTTCAAACAAGCCACTCCCCGCACCCGCCATCCTGCGCGCCAGAATGGGCCTACCGGCGGCGTCTTGACGCGGAGGAGAGCCAGTCTCGATATCCACGGCCGCCACAAGAGAGCCAGCAGCAACCAAGCACTGTGCCACTTCGCCGCCAGCCATGCTCCCCGCGCCATAGCACCCCGCGTTGACGCAATCGGCCACATACTGGTCGCACGCTCCCACGGACTGCAACTCCCCCGAGACATTGGTCCTGTCAGTGCCACTCGATTAGTTGTCCGGTACCTTTAATGCACCGACCAAGACCATGAGTTTCTCCCGCCGCGTCTTTCCCCAGAACAAACCCACTAGAAGTGGAGTGGCAGATGGCTGCAGCGCCCGACCCGCTGTCGAACGTTCAGGTCCTCCTTGAAACCCTTTTGAGGGAGCGCCACCAGTCGATGGCTCCGGACCGTTCGGACCAGGAATTCTTCGAACTACTCGCAGCGTCCGAGCTGCTCAAGGCATTCGATCTAAGCGTCGATGAGCTGCATGAAGGACTCATCGGAGGGGGAATGGACGGTGGCCTGGACGGATTCTATGTTCTTGTTTCTGGGGACCCTCTGTCCCCGACACATGGCAAACAAGGGAAGCGAAACCTGGACGTCGACGTCCTGATCTTCCAAGCCAAAGTCTCTCGATCCTTTTCAGGGACTGCGATTGACAAACTTGTGTCGACACTGAGCACCCTCTTTGACCTGTCGCGCGACATGCGTGAACTGCGGCGCCTATATAGCGAGAAACTGATTGAGCGAGTGGCGATGTTCCGCGACTTCTATCTGGACAACATCGGCAACATTGGCAACATGCGCATCCGTGTTTGTTATGTCACGCGTGGAGAGAACCCGCATCCTGCATTCGCGCCGCAAGTGGACACAATTGAGACTCTGTGTGGGCGACTCTTCCCGGGATCGGACGCACAGTTCGAATTCATCGGCGCGCCTCAACTGCTGACCCTCGTTCGCCAACCCCGGCCGGAATGGCTGACACTAGGCGTTTCCGAGGATCCACTTTCCTCGAATGGGCGCGGATTTATTTCCCTCGCTAAACTCTCCGATTTCGCGGCCTTCTTGACTGAGGGTGACGGTACGCGCCGACGCAGACTATTTTTAGCCAACGTGCGTGACTATGAGGGTGGGAATCGAGTCAATGCCGCCATCCTGGAGACGCTTGGACAACCAGGTGCCGACGATTTCTGGACCCTGAATAACGGCGTGACAATCGTCGCAGACGAAGTGCGCCAAGGGTACAGAAAACTTGCAATGCGAGAGCCTAAGATCGTCAACGGATTGCAGACATCAATGGCCATCGTGGAACATTCCCGCTTGAAGGACATGGAACTCGACGATCGGTCGGTGATGGTCCGCGTCGTGGTGCCCCAGGATGAAGCCGCAAGAGATCGCATAATTGTCGCGACGAACAGCCAGACAGGCATCACTGCTGGAGTTCTTCGCGCTGCTGAGTCTATTCACGCAGACATTGAAGATTACTTCAATGGGACCGAACTGGTCTATGAGCGGCGCAGAAACTCGTACCGAAACGAAGGATTTCCGCTCGATAAGATCGTCACCATTCCACAATTGGCAAGAGCGGTCACGGCCGCACTCCTGCAGGAACCAAACCTGTCTGCAAAAGTAAACTCGCACACGCGGCTGGTCGCGGACGATCGAAACTATGGGCGAATATTCTCAACGGAATACCCGCTCGGAACCTTCTTGGCATGCGCTCGGCTGACAAAGCGCATTGAAGGCTTTCTGGGTGAGAGCGGCCTTGACCATGAATTTGAGGTATACCACGGGCAAAAGAGGAAGACGCAGCTATGGTACACGCAGTGGCATGTAGCTATGATGCTCGCGGTGGCTTCAATTCCGGGTGGCCGTGTGACGCCAGAAGCGCTTGCTCGCATTGATGTCGCCGCGATTCCTGAAGAGACTATACGGTCAACGATTGGTCGGGTGAATACCTATTTTGGCCACGCGCGCAAGACATATCGCCGAACTGTCTACCAACTCACGAAATCAGGCCAATTGACGGACGGCCTACTCAAGCCCGCGGATAGGCTCGGCCCCGCAACCTAGGCCTCGCGGCCACGCTCGCTGTTAGAGACACGGTATTGCGTCGGTAGCGTCACCAGACGGCAGCCATGGCCAACAAGTATCTGGACGAGATCGTGGATCACCTCGTGTTGTTAATCGAGGAAGTGCACTCCGCTCCGCGAGTTCGCCCAGTGGTCCTTGGATCTGAGCCCGGAAGAGACGGTCGTTAGCCAGGGCCCGATCGCCCGTCACATGCGCGCCCGCGCTTAAGTGGTCCAGCCGTCAGGGATGGATCGGTCTCCGGCTCGAGTGATGGCCGAAAGACGCACCCCTTCGCCCGCGAGCCGGCCGATGCGTGTGCGGGCCCTGGTTCGAGCTTGATGCGTGAGCGGACCAGTGCGAGAACGGGTTGTCCAAGCCTGCGACAGCAGTGGGGATGACGCTAGTAGAGGCGAGGAGGATTGCCCTTCGCCTCTACAACGGCTCGGACGTAACCTTCCCACTTGGCAATCACATGCGCCCACGCGGGCCCGCTGAAGTACGGCTCAAGGTCACTACTGAGATCGACCTCGGGCATATATGTACCGAGCACCCCGCTTTCCAAGATCCCATCGGCTACGACTCCAGCCTCTCGAAAAATGAGCACGGGAAGTCCGATTTGATAGGCCATGGCTGGCTCGATATGGGCCCAAGGCGACGTAAGCCACACGTCTCGTAATGGGCGCTCTTCGATTCCCAGGTCGGATCGGAAGTTGCCGCTGCCTTCGCCAATGTGGGTACGACCGAAGGCAATCGTGATGAGGCCATTCGACTCGAGCATCAGGCGGCGGATGGCCTTCAATGGCGCGTCCATATCGTAGTCGGTTACCCCTAACGTGCGCGGCGCGAACCCCCGCTCGATCAGATGAGCGCGCACGCGGTCAACGAACGCCTGCTGCTTTTGTTGACAGGGCTTGGGGTAGCTCAAGAACACCGAGATGCCACTCTGCACGCCTTCGTCGCCCACTGAGGCTCCTTTCAAAAATGCGCGGCAAATCAGCGTGAAGGCTACCCGCCGTAACAGCCGCTCAAGTGATCAACAATCTCCATCGCAGGTCGTTCACGCTGCGGCCCCCAAGACGAACCTTGCCACATTTGTACCCGCCACCGAATCAGCTCGAGGCACGACGGGTCTCCCAACCGCGATCCTGGCCTCTCTACGTTTCGGTGTGACCCGGCAAGCGGCCGCGTCACTCCGCCGCGTTTGGGCGCACCGCACACGACGAGCGACCGCGTTGCGTCACGCATTTCATGCCTGCACGCTTCGGGGCGAACTCCTCACCGGGCTAAGGGGCGGCCCCCACTCCCTGCGTTCAGGAGTGGGGGCCGCTCGTACTGGAAGCCGGCGCTAGGGACTAGCGACCGCGCGTGCGCGGCGTATCACCGGGGCCAGAGGGTCTCGTCCAAGTCGGGCAGGGTGCCCTTCGCCAG
Organism: Terrabacter sp. P2_E3; assembly: GCF_056403915.1. Classification (NCBI taxonomy): domain Bacteria; kingdom Bacillati; phylum Actinomycetota; class Actinomycetes; order Micrococcales; family Intrasporangiaceae; genus Terrabacter; species Terrabacter sp. P2_E3. Next base: position 165,628 of record NZ_JBFUEN010000007.1, on the reverse strand, counting down.
GTTGTCGGTGTCCTTGGCGGTCAGGCGCCCGGGTGCGAAGCCGCTCATCGAGCCTGAGACCGGCAGGTTCAGCCGCGTGGAGCGCAGGTCGACGGCATACGTCCCTGCGCTGGTGTCGACGGCGATCACGCCGTTGCTCGCCCCGCTGACGACGAGTCCCAGCTGGTGGCCAGCTGGGACAACGATGTCGTTGGCGGCCAGCTCGACGGTGACCTGGTGCTGGCCGGCCCCGTCGAGGCGGGCCCAACCGCGGGCCAGCACCTGCAGCTGGGTGCTCTGCAGGCGACGCGTGACGTCCTTGTAGCAGGCGTCGTCCGTGGCGATGGACCCTCCCCAGCAAGTCTCCGTGGTCAGTGTCTGAGCCCCGTCACCGGAGGTGCTGACCCGGTCCATGGCGCCGTAGTCGACGAGCATGACCGACACCTGCCCGACCGGAGCCGAGTGGGTCACCGTCAGGTCGACCGTCGGCGTGCCCGAGATGCGGACGTCCTTCGTCACCGCTCCGGTGAGGAACTGCAACCGGTTCGGGTTGGCAGTCAGCGAGACGGCATTGGTCTCCGACAGGCGGGAGTTGTTGACGTAGGAGGCGGTGCCCGGGTCCTGCTTGCCGAGGGCCAGCGTGCCGTCCTCGCGTGGGTTGAGCGACATCGTGCGCGCGGACTGGATCGGCCACGTCTTGGAGGTCTCCCACTGGTCCGGGGCGGTCTCGACGCGGACGGCCGGCTCACGGTCGATCCCGTTGTCGATCCCCATGAGCTCGTGGTCGAACCACCGGTTGAGGGTGGTGACCCACTCATGCCGGTCGTGGTCGAACGGGTCGACGTGGCCGAGGCGGCTGAGCCACATCTTGCGCTCGACTCCGCTCTGCCCCAAGGCCTCCCACCACTTGGAGGCATTCATGGTCTTCACGTTGGTGTCCTGGAGCCCGTGGACGATGAAGACGCTCGCCTTGACCTTGGACGCGTCGTAGAAGGTGCCGTCGCGGTAGTCCCGCTCGGCCCAGAAGTCCGTGTAGGCGCCGGTGGAGTCGGCGTCGTTGGCGTCCATGTAGGCCAGCCGCGCCGAGCAGTCCGTCGGGATGGTGCGGCGCTGGGCGATGGTGCGCGAGAGGCTGCTCGCGTAGTGGCGCGACTTCACGGCGCCCTGCCAGCGGTTGTAGTCGTACCACGAGCTGATGGCGCTGATCGGCACGATCGTCTTGAGCCCGTCGACGCCGGTGGAGGCGACGCCGTTGGCGAGCGTCCCGTCGTAGGACTTGCCGATCATCCCGGTGCTGCCGTTGCTCCAGGTGGCCTGGACGAGGGCGCCGCTCGAGTCGTGGGCGCTGCCCTTGCCGTTGAGCCACTCGACGACCGCCTTGGCGGACTCGACGTCGGAGCGGCCGCCCTCGTCGGTGCACCCGGTCGAGCGGGCCGTGCCGGCCATGTCGACGGCGACGAACGCGTAGCCGCGGGGGACGAAGTAGTTGTCGTAGTAGAGCGGGAACTTCGTCGGGCTGCCGTCAGCCGCATACTCCTTGAACTCGCCGTCGTTGCCGCGGCCGAGGCTCAGGTAGTAGGGGCTGGCGTCCATGATGACCGGCACCCGCGCGGTGCCGTCGAGCTCGCGCGGCCGGATGATGTCGGTGGCGATGCGCTCTGCCTTGCCGTCCCCGTCCAGGTCGGGCGTGTCGACCCAGACGGTCTCGCGGATGGCGGTCGCGTAGTCGTACTTCGGCGAGGTCATCCCGTCGACGAGAGTGACGGGCGGGGTTTCGGTGACGCTGGGCGGTGCGGCGTTGGCCTCCCCGACAGTCCCCATGGCCAACGGTGCGGCCACGGCGAGCGAGCTGGCGAGGGCAAGGATCCTGGCTCTCATGTGAGTCCTTCCTGCCCCCGGAACCGGCGATGTCCCTTGAGGGTGAGGGGCTTTCTCAAAGTAGCGACGAAATGCCCGGAAAGGGAGGGTGCTGCGAACCGGATGCGATGCTGTCCGTTTGTCTGTCCGGCTGCCCCGACGACGACACCGACGACGATCGCTAGCGAGTCCGCCGGATCAGAGGAAGTCGGCCGGATCGAAGTCCCTGATGACGATGATCCGGATGCGTGGCAGCGACTCTCGGAAGGCCTGCACGTCGTACGCGAGGTCGAAGGTGGCGAGGCCGTGGGTGGTCAGCTCCAGGAACGCGCTGCTGCGGAACTCCTGGAAGCCGACGACCCCCACCCGCCGGCCGTCCAGCAGGTCGCCCATGTTCACCGGCTCGGCGGCCGGGCCGACTATGTCAGGTGCGCGGACCGATACGGGCAACAAACGGTCAAATTGCCTCACCCGGCCGCCCTCCTTCCAAGGCTGACGTCACTCGACAGACGTATTCCTGCCTCTCCTCGTGAAAGCACCCTGTTGTCCGAGCACGGACGCCGCACCACTACTCTCCTCACGATGTATCCGTGAGAGACAAGTCGATAGGGCGGGGAGCCGGGTGGCTGAGGACGTGCAGTACGAGCACCACGATGTGCGGGCGATCAGGGGCACCGAGGCGAGCAACATCGCCAAATGGGAGAAGGACGGCTGGGAGCTCGTCAACCAGAGTGCCGGGCTCTTGTGGACGGACCTCACCTTCCGCCGCCTCAAGCCGAAGACGGCCGGCACGTACCTCAAGGCGTTCGCACTACAGTGCTACGCGGCATTTCGTGGCTTTGAGCCGCAGACTCAGAAGCGCGCCGTGGCAGTGTGCGGGACCTTGGTCATTCTCATGGTGATCGCGGGCGTTGCCGTCGGGCTCCGTGCTGGAGGTGGCACTCCCGCACCGAGCGCGTCTCCCGGCACGTCGGTGGCGTCAGCCACCGAAACGCGTTCTGAGACGCCGAGCCCAAGTGCGACCACCACCGCACCTGAACCGGAGGCGTACAGCTACCACGGGCCGAAGTACGAGATCGTCTCGGTCGACGAGGGACAGACGGTGGCGAAGCTGGACCAGTACTGGATCTACACGGGCAAGCTCGATCAGTCGACGTCCAGATACAAGGACCAGGTCAAGCTGATCATCGCCGACATCGCGCGCGACCAAGCCACTGACAAGTTCTTGCTGGAAGTCGTCACGAGCAAGGAGATAGCCCTGGCAGAGTCCCCATCCACGATGGAGAACTTCGTTGCGGAACACGGGATGGACTACTTCCAGAAGGCCATCCCCAAGAAGGAAAAGACCGGGTGGGTCGCGTCATACACAGGTGGGTTTGACTCCAACGCCGTGGAACCGAGCGACACTGCTTTCGAGATCGTCTGGATGCCCGCCGGGACGCCGAAGTTCGAGAAGTGGCGGCCCGAAACAGGGGACTGACGCCGCTTTGATTGGTGCAGTCAAAGCCGTCTCCAGCCGGCAGACGTCTCCAGTCCGGGGCGGCCGTCAGTCGCGGTGCGTGCACTTGACCTCCGCTCAGCGCGAAGAGACGACTCTCGGCTGGCTCAGCACCTCAGAAGGATCCTCCATTGACGCTGAAGCCGGTCGGGCGGATGACCCTCGCGGGCACGCCGGCGGCGACGGTGTCGGCGGGGACGTCCTTGGTCACGACCGCGCCCGCCCCGATCACGGCGCCGTCCCCGATCGTCACGCCGGGCACGACCGTGACGCCGGCGCCCAGCCAGACGTTGCGGCCGATCGTCACCGGCGCCGGCTCCATGTCGGCGCGCCGAGCCGGGTCCATCGAGTGGTTGAGCGTCGTCAGCGTGCTGCCGTGGCCGATCAGCGACCCGTCGCCGATGCTGATGCCGCCGGTGTCCTGGAAGCGGCAACCCATGTTGATGAAGACGCCCTCACCGAGAGTCAGGTTCTTGCCGAACTCGGAGTAGAACGGCGGGAAGACCGTCACCGACTCGGCGACCTCCCGACCGGTCAGCCGGGACAGCAGCGCGCGCACCTCGTCCGGCGAGCGGTAGGCGCCGTTCAGCTCGGCGAGGACGCGCATCGCCTCCTGCGACGCCGAATGCATGAACGCGTGCGCCTCCGACCCGCCCTCGATGACCCGTCGCGCCCGCACGTGCTCGAGGAAGTCCTCCAGATCCAGCCGACCGCCGGGTGTCCGCTCCGTCGTCGTCACAGCGTCAGCAGCACCTTGGTCGCCCGGCGCTCGTCCATCGCCGCGTAACCGGCAGCAGCCTCCGAGAGCGGCAGGGTGAGGTCGAAGACCTTGCCGGGATCGATCGTGCGGTCCCAGATGAGCTGGATGAGCTCGGGCAGGTAGCGACGCACCGGCGCCGGCCCACCGAGCGTGTGGATGCCGGCGAAGAACAGCTCGATGCCGGGGATCTGCACGTCGTAGTTGACGCCGACGTAGCCGAGGTGCCCACCGCCACGGGTCGCGCCGACGGCCTGCATGAACGACTCGCGAGTGCCAACCGCCTCGACCACCGAGTGGGCCCCGAGGCCGCCGGTCAGCTCCTTGACCTTCGCGACACCGGCCTCGCCACGCTCCTCGACGATGTCGGTCGCGCCGTAGTAGCGCGCGAGCTTCTGCCTCTCGGGATGACGCGACATGGCGATGATCCGCTCTGCGCCCAGCTGCTTCGCGGCGAGGATCGCCATGAGTCCGACGGCGCCGTCACCGACGACCGCGACCGTCTTGCCCGGGCAGGCCTGCGCGGCGTCGGCCGCGAACCAGCCGGTGCCGAGCACGTCCGAGGCGGCGAGCAGCGAGGGGATGAGGTCCTCGTCCGGCTGCCCGGGGGTCGCCACGAGCGTGCCGTCGGCGTGCGGGATGCGGGCCAGCTCGGCCTGGGTGCCGATCCCGCCATGGACGAACTCGGCGTGGACGCACTTGGACTGGAAGCCGGCCCGGCAGATCTCGCACGTGTTGTCGGAGATGACGAACGACCCCACGACGAAGTCGCCCGCCTTGACCGTGCTCACCTCCGAGCCGACCTCCTCGACGACCCCGGCGTACTCGTGGCCCATGAGGGTGTGGTCGACCGGCTCGACGCCGCGGTAGGGCCACAGGTCGCTGCCGCAGATGCACGTCGCCGTCAGGCGGACGATCGCGTCCGTCGGCTCGATGATCCTCGGGTCCTCGCGCTCCTCCACCCGCACGTCGCCGGGTCCGTACATGACAACTCCACGCATCGCGTGAACTCCTTCAGCTCGCTTCTCGCGGGCAGACGCCCGCCGGGCCAACGGCCCACCACACGAGTGAACCCGCCGGCGAGCGGCCGAGGAAGTCCCTGTCGAGGCACGTACTGACAGGGCACCTCTCACGGCTCGGCCCACCCCTCGACGCGGCCTAGTCTCGAAGGCGTGGACAACCGCCAAGAGGTGCGCGAGTTCCTCATGACCCGCCGCGCCCGCATCACCCCCGACCAGATCGGCCTGCCCGTCAGCCGCGGCCGACGCGTGCCCGGCCTGCGCCGCAGCGAGGTCGCGACCATCGCCGGGCTCAGCGTCGAGTACTACGCCCGGCTCGAGCGCGGCCAGATCGCCGGCGCCTCGGCCGGCGTCCTCGACGCGCTCGCTCGCGCCCTGCAGCTCGACGACACCGAACGCGCTCACCTGCTCGACCTCGCGAGGGCAGCGGACGGCATACCCACGTCCGGGCGCCCGCGCCGACGCGCGGCCGGCAAGCCTGCGTCCCGGCCCAGCCTGCAGTGGGCCCTCGAGTCGATCCGCGACGCCGTCGCCTTCGTGCGCGACCCGCACCAGAACCTGCTCGCCACCAACGCGCTCGGCCGCGCCTTCTACTCGCCCGTCATCGGCGAGGGCGGCCGCCTGCCGAACCTCGCCCGCTTCCAGTTCCTCGACCCGGCCAGCCGCGACTTCTACCCCGACTGGGAGCTCTTCGCCGGGATGTGTGTCGGCATCATGCGCACCGAGGCCGGCCGCGACCCGCACGATCGCGGCCTGCAGGACCTCGTCGGCGAGCTCTCCACGCAGAGCGAGGTCTTCCGCCGGCTGTGGAGCGCCCACGACGTGCGCACCCACGGCACCGGCACCAAACGCTTCACCCACCCCGTCGTAGGCGAGCTGACCCTCGCCTACGAGGAGCTCGCCATCACCGCCGAGCCAGGCCTCGTCCTCATGGTCTACACCGCCGAGCCCGGCTCGCCCTCGGCCGAGCGCCTCCAGCTGCTCGCCTCCTGGGCCGCCGACACCCCGAGCCCCACCGCGACCACCGACAGCGCGATCCCCAACATTCAGAAGGAAACCCATGCAGATCACCCGTAGCTCCGTCGACACCGTCAAGGGCCCGAGCGACTGGTTCACCGGCGACGTCTACATCGACGCGGTCGCCGCAGCGCCCAGCCCGTCGCGCGTCTCGGCCAACCTCGTGCACTTCATGCCCGGCGCCCGCACCCACTGGCACCGCCACCCCCTGAGCCAGACCGTCTTCGTCACCGAGGGCATCGGCCTCTGCCAGCGCCGCGGCGGCCCGATCGAGGTCATCCGTCCCGGCGACCGCGTCCTCTTCGAGGCCGACGAGGAGCACTGGCACGGCGCCGCGCCCACCCGGCTCATGGTGCACGTCGCCATCAACGAGGGCGACGCGGACCACGACGTCGTGCAGTGGCTGACCCCCGTCACCGACGAGGAGTATGCCGCCGCCCCCTCGCTCACCGACTGACCGACCCAGCCCTGACGCCGACACGAGCAGCCCAGCAGGGGACGCGCGCAAGCCCGCGCTGACGGCCCTTTTACGAGGTCTCGGGAGAGCCCTCGAAGGAGCGCTCGAGGGAGGCGAGGGTGTGTGACCGCTCCCGCGTCACCATTCGCGCGGCGACTGGCTTGAACACGCGAGCCACGCCGTAGAGCTCCGCCTCGGCGGTGTGGTGGACGACCGTGGAGTCACCGTCGACCTCGAGCACGTAGCGCGGACGCGCCTGGGTGAGCGGGTGGCCGAAGATGCTGAACGTCTCGCTGAAGGCGAGGCGCGTCGACGGCACGTGCTCGGTCACCTCCCCGACGAAGCGACCCATCCGCGTCCGGTCGACATACGTCGTGCCCGACCGCACCGGCAGCGCGGACGTCAGCTCCGTGCCGCCGAACACGCCGTCACGGTGCATCCACTGCCGATAGCCGGGGAGATCGGCGAGCCGCTCGAACACCTCGCTCGCCGGGCGACGGATCACCGTCCGCGCCTCGAACCGAATCACGCTCCCAGCCATGAAGCCTCCTCGATCGGTGCGGCGACCAGTCCCAGCCTAGGCAGGTCGCGGTGATCTGCCTACACCATCACCGGGGGCGAGTGCGGACGGCACGTCCCTCGCGCGGTGGCGATTGCCGCGAGGGTCAGGACTGCAGTTTGCGGTGCGTCTTACCTCCGCGAGTCGACCCGGCCCCGACCCGCACACATGTCCGCACGGACGGGGTTCGACACACGTCAGCTGCACGAAGGTTTCAGGCGCTCGACAACCCAGCCCGATGTCGGGCAGCGTTGGGATATGGCTGAGACCAAGAAGACTGCGAAGAGCGGGTTCAGCGCGGAGGAACGCGCCGCGATGAAAGCGGCCGCCGCTGAGCGTAAGGCGTCACAGAAGCAACAGGACCTGGACAAGGCGCTCGCAGATGTGATTGCCCAGCTCCCGGAGGATGAACGGGTCATGGCAGAGAAGATCGATGCGATCGTGCGCGAGCACGCTCCGGAACTCGCGTCCAAGACGTACTACGGCATGCCCGGATGGGCACGCGACGGCAAGATCTGCGTCTTCATGCAGCCGGCGACGAAGTTCAAGGTCCGGTACTGCACGATCGGCTTCGACCCGACTGCGAACCTTGACGACGGCGACATGTGGCCGACCTCCTTCGCGATCCTGAAGATTGGACCTGCTGAGGAGGAGAAGATCATCGCCTTGGTGAAGCGGGCCGTCTCCTGACAACCGAGCTGTCTCCAAGGCGCAGCCAGTACCGGGCCCACTCTGGACGGGGGGGACCCCTCGGCGCGCCGCTGCCATCCCAGATGGGTGACGAGTGACTCGACGCCACGGAGGGTGAGGAACGGCGGAACGATCCCCCTGGTCATTTGCCATTCGTGCGTGGCGAACATGAAGACCGAATCATCAGCTCTCCGGGCTTCGTCAATCACGCAGCGGCGAACCGCGCGCTCACGACGTGCGTCACCCCGCCGCTAGCTGCCCATCCTGACCACGTGCGCTGTGACCCTCTCTGATGAGTTGATGCCGGCCTGAGCTGACCCGCTCATGGGCCGCCGGCGATATCGGCCAAAGTGCGAATGCGAGGGCTCGTCGGTAGCGCACGCGACGGACTCATCAGAAGTCGCCAGAGCGGGTTGTCCGCAGCACGTAGTCGGCCACCAACCGAGGCTGTACGAGTGGCAGCAAATGCCCACCCGGAAGGACGTCGACCTCGACGCCCAGCCGGTCGCGAGCGATCCGGCGCTGCAAGCCAACCGGGAAGAAACGGTCGTCCGCGCCCGCCAGGACACGGATCTTGACCGATGGCCAGGCCGTGAAGTCACAGACCGATTCAAACGCGACGTCCGCCTCGGCGCGCTGATACGGCTCACCTTCGGCGGCGACCTCGGCATCGACGTCGTGCAGAAAGTACGTCGCTACGTCGAAGGGACCGTAGCCACCAGCGCGGGCTGCCTCCTCTTGGGCTTCGAACGCCCCGGTGTGCGCCCACCATTCGCGAGCCGTCTCGCCCGGATCAGGGATCATCGCGTTGACCAGCACCACCTCCCGGACGGGCACCCGCTCGCAGACGAGCGGCACGGTGAAGCCTCCGAGCGACCCCGCGACGAGCACGACGTCCGAGCGTGAACCGATCGCGTTCACCACCAGCTCTGCGTAGCGGTGCAGGCCGGCGGCTTCGTCGTCGCCGGGCAGATCGACCGCGATCACTTGGTGCCCGGCCTCGAACAGGAACCTCGCGACTCGACTCCAGACCCACGCCGACCCACCTGCTCCCGGAATGAGCACGAAGGTAGGCACACCTGACTGTAACCAGACCGATAGGTCTCCGCTTGACCGTCGCACGACTGCGTCCAACCGCCGCCGGTGGGGAGCATGCCGCAATGAGTGGCGGCTGAACGCTGGCGCTCGATCCCCGTGTGATGCAACTGTTTCACGGGACGCTGCACCATGATTCGCGTGTCGGGAAGGAGCAGACGAGGTGTTCGGACATGTGAAACAGGTCGGATTCGTCGGCGTCAGTGACCTGGATGCCGCCGAGCGGTTCTACGGTGGCGTTCTCGGCCTCGATCTCGTGGACGCGCGACCGTTTGCGTTGGTCCACGACACGCCCACCAGCCAGCTTCGCATCGCAGCCGTGGAGGAGGTCCGCACAGCGCCCTACACGGTTCTGGGATGGATCGTCGCAGACCTGGACGGCGAGATAGACCGGCTCACCGCGGCTGGCGTCACCTTCAACCGCTACGACGGCATGGCCCAGGACGACCGCGCTATCTGGACCGCACCCGACGGCGCCCGGGTCGCCTGGTTCCACGACCCCGACGGCAACAACCTCTCCCTGCAGTCCTGAGCATTCTGCGAGACGCAGCGTCGCGCCCACGCCGCCCCAGCGGTCGCCGTGGAACCCGTCGTAGGGTCGGAGCGTGGAACCGGGACAACCGAGTCGGACGGCGGTCTTCGTCTGTCAGGGCCGCGCCGTGGCCGACGGATGCGCTGGGGTCGAGCCGTTCGCTGACCCCGTCGCCGAGCGGCTGTTGTCCGAGGCGGAGCTCGAGCCCGTCCGGCTGGCTCGACGCGGTGAGCTCCCCGACGACGGCCGCGCCCGGTTGGTGGTGCAGTCGGTGAGCGCCTGCGCCGCGGTGATGGCGCCGCGCACCGTGCTCATCGACACCGCGGTGAGCAGGACGCTCGAGCAGAGCGGGGCCTGGCAGGTCGTCCTTCTCGGCGCCGGGCTGGACGGCCGGCCGTGGCGCCTGCCCGCGTTGCGCGGGATCACAGTGTTCTCGCTCGACCACCCCGCATCCCAGGCCGACCTGCGCCGTCGAGCCGAGACCCTTCCTTCCCCGGTGTGCGACCTGCGGTTCGTGGCCGTGGATCTGACCCATGAACCGCTCGGTCCGCGGTTGGCCGCCGCCGGGCACGACCCGCTCCGGCCCACGGTGTGGATCTGGGAAGGCGTCATCCCCTACCTCTCGCGCCCGCAGGTCACCGCCACCCTCGACGCCCTCACCGGCATCTCCGCCGCCGGCAGCGTCCTTGTCGCGCAGTACCAGTCGCGCTCCCTGTCGGCACAGGTGGGGCGGCGCGTGGCCGGACTGGTCTCCCGCCTGTCGGGTGCCGTGTCCCCGTTGGCCGGCGAGCCCTGGCGGTCCCTGTGGTCCGAGCGACAGATCGCCCGGCTCCTGGCCGATCGCGGCTGGGTCGTCGACAGCGATGTCAGTCTGATCGAGAGCACGGCTCGCTACGACACCCCGCACGCCAGTGCCGGATCACTCGCCAACGGTCGAGTCGCCGTGGCTCGACTCGGAGCGCGATCGAGCTGACGAGCGGCGAGTCCGCTGGAAAGTCGCTGGGCAGAGCCCGCAGACGACCGGTTCGTCCACCGCACCTGCGTACCGTGTAGGCACCGCTCCTCCCTCCCGTGAAGGGGTCCGCACCATGACGGCACCGACCGCGGCGGCCACCGGCACCGCACGCACCGCCCGCCCGGGCTGGCTGCCGCCCCGGTGGCTCGTCGTCACCGCGGTGCTCGTCCTCGCCCTCGTGCTGACGGACGCGGTGTCGCAGGCCGTCGTGCCCTTCATCCGCCGCGACGACTGGCCCTTCCTCCTGCCGCCGCACACCCCGTTCGCCACGAGCGTCTACGCCAAGAACCTCTCCGAGGGCCGCTGGCTCAACTGGGCCTGGTGGGTCGGCGTCGGCCAGCACAGCACCCCGCTCACGGCGTCGCTGACGTACGTGACGGCATACGTCGTCTTCGTCGCGGGCCTGTGGCGCGTGCTGCGTCCGGTCGACCGCGCGCTGCACTGGGCGGTCGACGCGCTCCTCGGCGTCACGGTCTTCGCGTCGGCGCTCTGGGTGCAGCTGCTCTACTGGCCCGGCACCCTGACGCCGTCGGTCCTCATCGCGGCCGCCGCGGTGTGGACGCTGCCGTGGGCCTCGCGCACCCGGCCGAGGCTCGCGGTGTGGCTCCTGCTCGCCACCGTCCTGACGACCCTGACCTACCCGCCGGTGGGCGTCGTCCTCTTCCTCGCCGCCGTCGTCCAGCTGCGGACCCGCCCGTGGAAGGACGTGCTGCTGCTCGCCGGCGGTTACGTCGTGGCGTACGCCGTGGGCGTCGCCGTCATCTACGGCCTCAACGGCATCTTCTTCGGGCACCTCGGCCTCAAGATCGCCGCGTGGCGACACCCCAACCCGATCCACGACCTGCACACCCTGCGGGTCAACGCAGGCCGGTTCGCCCGCGAGGCGCTCCGCCTCGGCTCCGCGCTGTGGATCGCCGCCCTCGTCGGGATCGTCGCCGTCGTCGCCGCCTGGCTCGACCGCACGATCCGGCCGTTGCTGGTGCGCCTCGTGGCCGGGCTCGCGGTCGTCGTCGCGCTGAGCGCAGCGCAGACCGTGGTCACCGGCGTCGTCACCGACCCGCGCGGCGAGCTCTGGGCGTGGATGGCCGTCCTCGTCCCCGCGGCCCTGCTGCTCGGTGGCGCCGGGTGGTCGCCCCGCATCGGGATCGCCTGCCTCGCCGCGCTCACCGTCTTCGGCGTCCTGACGTGGCGGGCCAACATCGGCGCCCACCAGCAGACCCGGAGCGAGTATGCCGCCCTCGTCGACCGCGCGACCGTGCCGGGGCCGTCGGGCACCCGCCGCCCCGTCGTGCTCTACCAGGACCCGGCGCAACGAGCCACGAGCAAGGGCTCGATCATGGCCGGCACGCTGCGGATGATGGTGCGCCAGGCCCAGGGCGGCGTCGTGCCGCGCTGGTGCGCGCCCGCGGAGTGCGTGCGCATCAAGGCAGCCGGGACGCAGGTCGCCGACCTCGGGTCGGTCGTCGGCGTCGTCGTGCCGCCCCCACCGGCCTGGATCTGAGACCGGCCGGCGGGGACGCGTCGACTACTTGACGGACCCCGCGGTGAGGCCGCCGACGAGGTGCTTCTCGATGATCGCGAAGAGGATGACGACCGGCACGACGGCGATGACCGACGCCGCGAAGAGCTGGTCCCAGTGCTGCTCGTAGCCGGTGATGTAGGCCCGCATGCCGACCGTGAGCGGCTTCTTGTCGTCGTCGATCATGAGCGTCAGGGCCACGACGTACTCGTTCCACGCCGCGATGAACGTGAAGATCGTCGCGGTGACGAGGCCCGGCAGCGTCAGCGGCAGCATGACCCTGCGCAGGATCTGCCACCGGCTCGCACCGTCGAGGGCCGCCGCCTCCTCGACCTCGAGTGGGATCGAGGAGAAGAAGCCGTGCAGGATCCAGATCGCGAAGGCGAGGTTGAACGCCGCGTTCGTGAGGATGAGCGCGCCGTAGGTGTTGATCATGTTGAGCTCGAAGAACTGCCGGTAGAGGCCGACGACGAGCGAGGTGGGCGCGAACATCTGGGTCACGAGCACGAGCAGCAGAAAGAGACCGCGCCCCGGGAAGCGGTGCCGCGCCGTCATGAAGGCCGCGGGGATCGCGACGAGGATGACGATCACCGTCGAGCCGGTCGCGACGATGAGCGAGGTCTTGAGCCAGTTGAGGAACCGCTCGTCGCCGAGGATCTGGGCGTAGGTGTCCCACTGCCAGACCTTCGGCAGGATGCTCGGCGGCGTGCTCTTGACGTCGCTGCTCGTGCGCAGCGAGTCGAGCACCATGACGAGGTAGGGCGCGATGAAGACGAACGCGACGAGCGCGCCACCGATCGCCATGAGGATCCGCTTGCGCCGCTTGGGATCCCGGTTGTATGCCGTGGGGTTGCCTTGCGGCGCAGGCGTGCCCGCAGCGCTGGGCGCAGGAGCCGTCGTCGTGCTCATCGGCTCGTCTCCTCGCGCCAGTTGATGATCTTGAGGTAGATGCCGACGACGACGAGGATCAGCAGGACGTTGAAGATGCCCGCGGCCGCCGACATGCCCACGTCGTGTTCCTGGCTCTTGAAGGCCAGCTTGTACATGAACGTGATCGTCGTGTCGTGCAGGTAGCCGGGGTTGCGGTCGTTGAGGGTGTAGATGATCGGGAAGCTGTTGAAGACGTAGATGACGTTGAGCACCGTCGCGATCATGAGCGCCGGGCGCATGAGCGGGAGCGTGATGTTCCAGTAGCGCTGCCACGGGCTCGCACCGTCGACGGTGGCCGCCTCCATGACGTCGTCCGGGATCGCACCGAGGCCGGCGATGAAGACGAAGATCGTGAAGGGCAGCGACACGAAGACGCCGACGACCACCATCGAGAACATCGTCCAGCTGTCGTCACCGAGGAAGTCGATGGGCGTGCCGATGACGTGCAGGCTCAACAGGATGTGGTTGATGATCCCGTAGTTGTAGTCGTAGAGCAGGACGAAGAGCTGGCTCGTGATGACGAGCGAGGCCGCCCACGGGATGATGACGGCCCACCGGACGAAGCGTCGTCCCGGGAAGCTCTTCACGAGGAACTGGGCGAGCGCGAGGCTCAGGACGATGGTGATCGCCACGACCGCGACGACCCACACGACGGTGTTGCGCAGCACGGTGCCGAGGTCGGGGTGCTCGAGCACCTTGACGTAGTTGTCCCAGCCGGCGTCACCCTTGCGCAGTCCGGTGATGGAGTACTCGCCGCGCGAGGCGTCGAAGAGCTTGATCGCCGGGTAGAGCACGACGCCGAGGATGAGCGCGAGCGCCGGCGCGAGCCACAGCAGCGCGACGAGGGGGTGGACCTGGCCGATGCGTCCCGCGCGGCGCCGACGACCGGCGCGGGACGGCATACGCGAACGACGGTCCCCCGACCCCGCCACGGGGGCGGGATCGGGGGACACCGTGGTGCTGTCGCTCATCGGGGCTGGTGCCTCAGCCGCCGCTCTCGGCGGTCCGCTGCAGACCGTCGAGGGTGGCCTTCGGGGAGCCGTTCATGGCGCCACCGAGGTTCTGCTGGACGGCGAGCTTGACCTTGTCCCACGTGGGGTCGTCGGTCGGCGTGAGCTTCGCGTTGGGCAGCGTGTTGAGGTAGACCTGCAGCGCCTTCTCGTTGGAGAAGTACGCGACGCCCGACTTCGTGACCGGGAGGAAGCCCTCGGCCTTGATGAAGGTGTTGACCTGGTCGGGGGTGTAGTAGAGGTTGTAGAAGGCCTTGACCGCCTTCTCGTTGCCCGGCTTCTTGAACGCCATGAGGTAGTCGGTGACACCGAAGGTCTTGCTCTCGGTCCCGTCGTTGGACGGGAACGGCGCGACGGCGTAGTCGACCTTCTTGTCCTTGTCGAGGTCGGCCGCGAGCGGGCTGAAGCCGATGACCATGCCGGCGGTGCCGGACTTGAAGAGGTCGAAGGCGTCGGCGCGGTTGGTGCGGGCCGGGTTGTTCTGCGTGACCTTCTCGTCGGCGAGCTTCTTGAGGAAGTCGAGGGTCGCGACGTTCTTGTCGGAGTTGATGACCCAGTTGCCGTCGGTCTTCCAGTCGCCGCCGTTGTTGAACAGCCACATGGAGAACTCGCCCTGAGCCTCCTCGGGGCCGAGCGGGAGGGCGTAGCCGACCTTGCCGCCACCGAGGGCGGTGATCTTCTTGGCGTCGGCCTCGAGCTCGGTCCACGTCTTCGGCGGCGCGGCGATGCCGGCCTGCTGGAAGAGCGTCTTGTTGTAGAAGAAGGCGCGGGCCGAGGACAGGTCGGGGAAGCCGTAGAACTTGCCCTGGTAGGTGCCGTACTTGACGAACGTGTCGAGGATGTCGTCCTTGACGACGGCCGGGAGCACCGCGTCGGAGTCGTAGAGCAGGCCGTCCTTCGCGTAGCTGGCGTACGCGTTGAGGTTGAGGATGTCGGGGGCCTGGTTGTTCTGGATCATCGTCGATGACTGCTGGTCGATGTTGTCCCAGCTGACGACCTGCACCTCGAGGGTGTATCCGGTCTTCTCGTGGTACGTCTTGGCGAAGGCGTCCCAGAACGCCTTCGTGTGGTCCTTGGAGTACTCGGCCGCGACGAGCTTGATCGTCTTGGCCTCCTCGGCGGTGCCGCCGGCCGTGCCCCCCGGTGCCGTACCGGCACCTGTCCCTCCGCCGCATGCGCCGAGGGCGAGGCCTGCGATGGCCAGCCCCGCGACGACCACAGACTGCTTCGTCGACCTCATGTCTCTCCTTGGTTCGGTGCCGGACGTGGTGGCAACGTGATCACGCGCCGACCCGGTCACACAATTAGGCCAACCTAGAGGGGCGTCTTTGCCATCCGCAAGAGCAATTCTGACTGGATGTTCATCAATTCGATCACAATCACGCAAGGGGGCGTCGAGCGGTCAGACCTGGTGAATCTCGACACCGGCCTCGCGCAGCGCGTCCACCTCGTCGCGGTCAGCGCCCACCGTAGTGACGAGGTGGTCGATGCGCTCGGCGGGACAGATCGAGGCGAAGGTCCGCACTCCGAGTTTGTCACCCGTGGCGACGCAGATGACCTGTTTCGACCGTTCGATCATCGTGCGGATGATGGCGGCCTCCTCCTCGTGCCGGCACGTGGCGCCCTCGCGGGCCGACAGACCGTTGACGCCGACGATGGCGACGTCGAGCCACAGCTGCTGGAGCACGAGCGTCGCGAGCGGCCCGGTGACCTCGTAGGACTCGGGCCGCGCGACCCCGCCGAGCGAGACGCACTGGACGTGCGGGCGGAGCACCGCCTCGGTCGCGATGTTGAGGGCGTTGGTGACGATCGTGATCTCGCCGTCGGCCGCGAGGTCCTCGCGCGCCGTGATGGCCCGTGAGGTCGCGGTCGTCGTCGTGCCGCCGTTGAGGCCGATGACCTGGCCGGGCAGGACGAGCGCGGCCGCCGCCTCGGCGACCCGCGTCCGGTCGTCGTCGGCCATGCTGCTGCGGTAGCGGTAGGGCAGCTCGTAGGCGACGTTCGTCGCGACGACACCACCGTGGTTGCGGGCCACGAGCTGGCGTTTGGCCAGCTCGGAGAAGTCGCGCCGGATGGTGGCCTCGCTGACGCCGAGCAGCTCGGACGCCTCGCCGACGCCGAGTCGGCCGGTCGTCGCGAGGCGGTCGAGCATGATCGACCAACGGCTGGCGCGGTTGCGGGCGAGATCGCTCTCTTCGGTCACGCGCTGACGATACCGCGCAGTTCGAGCAATGGACATGTGCATCTATGCGCGTTTACGCTGTGTTTCGCGCAAACACAATCACCACCGTCACGGCGAGAGCCGTGTGACCGCCGAACCGTCGGGAGCCACCATGCCGCAGACCACGCACCTCGCCCAGGAGATCGCCACGCAGCCGGACGACTGGGAGCGCGTCGTCACGCGCCTCGACGACGTCGCGCGGCACCTCCCGCGCCCCGGTGAGCGGGTCGCGACGATCGGGTGCGGCACGTCGTGGTTCATGGGACAGGCGTATGCCGCCCGCCGCGAGGCGCTCGGCCAGGGCCCCACCGACGCGTATGCCGCCTCCGAGCACCAGCTCGCGCGCGGCTACGACCGCGTCGTCCTCATCAGCCGCTCCGGCACGACGACCGAGGTCATGGCCGTCGTCGAGGAGCTGCGCGCCTCGGGCACGCCGCACGTGTCGATCGTCGCGACGGCCGGCACCCCGGTGGCCGAGCGCTCCGACGCGACGGTGCTGCTCGACGACGTCGACGAGCAGAGCGTCGTGCAGACCCGCTTCGCCACGACGACCCTCGCCCTGCTGCGCGCCTCCCTCGGCGACGACCTGGGTCCGGTGGCCGAGCAGGCCCGAGCCGTCCTCGCGGAGGACGCGTCGGCGGCATACGGCCACCTCGCGCTGGCGGAGCAGGTCACCTTCCTCGGGCGCGGCTGGTCCAACGGCATCGCCAACGAGGCCGCGCTCAAGCTGCGCGAGTCGGCGCAGTTCTGGTCGGAGTCCTACCCGGCGATGGAGTACCGCCACGGCCCGATCAGCATCGCGGCGCCGGGGCGGGCCGTGTGGGCGTTCGGTGAGGTGCCGGAGGGGCTGCCCGAGCAGGTGCGCGCGACCGGGGCGCACTTCGAGCACCGCGACATCGACCCGCTCGCCGACCTCGTGCGCCTGCACCGGCTGTGCCTCGGCAAGGCCGACGCCGCCGGCCTCGACCCCGACGCCCCCCGCAACCTCACGAGAAGCATCGTCCTCACCTGACACCGTCGAGAGGCCAAAGTCTGCGGGTCTCGGCGACTCGAGAGGCCAAAGTTCGCGACGCACTTTGGCCTTTCGACGTGCGCCCACCCGCGAGCTTTGGCCTCTCGACGGTTGGGGAGCGGCCAGACGTGGCGGCCTTTCTACGGTCAGTGGAGGGCTAGGAGCTGCATCAGGCGGGCGGCCTCGTCCGTCACGGCGTCGCGGGCTGCGCCGAGGTACTTCCTCGTGTCGACCGTCGGCGACGCCGCGAGCCGCTCGGTCATCGCCTGCGTGAAGACCTGGTTGAGGTGCGTCGCGATGTTGACCTTGGTCATCCCGGCCCGCACCGCGGCCACGAGCCCCGCGTCGGGCACCCCGGACGAGCCGTGCAGCACGAGCGGCACCGGGACCGAGCGGCCCAGTGCCGCAATGAGATCCGTGTCGAGCTGCGCCGTGCGGTCGGTCATCGCGTGGCTGCTGCCCACGGCCACCGCGAGCGCATCGACGCCCGTGTCGGCGACGAACCGGGCCGCGTCGTCCGGGTCGGTGCGCACGCCCGGCGCGTGGACGCCGTCCTTGCCGCCGACCTCCCCGAGCTCAGCCTCGACGCTGACCCCGGCCGCGCGGCAGAGCTCGACGACGCGACGGGTCACGGCGCGGTTCTCGTCGTCGGACAGCGTCGAGCCGTCGAACATCACCGACGTCAGCCCGAGCCGGACCGCCTCCTCGACGAGCGAGACGTCCTCCGCATGGTCGAGGTGGACGACGACGGGCTGCGCACACGCGTCCGCGATGGCGAGCGTCGCCGCCGCGATCGGCGCGAGCGACCCGTGGTAGCGCACGCAGTTCTCGGAGATCTGCATCACGACAGGCAGCCCGACGCGCTCGGCCGCCGCGGCGTAGGCCTCGGCGTGCTCGAGCTGGATGACGTTGAAGGCCGCCACGGCACGGCCGGCGGCTGACGCCTCGGCGAGCAGGGGCGTCAGGGCGGAGCGGGTCACAGACGGATCTCCTCGATCTCGACGGTGGGGAGCAGACGGGTGACGTCGGCCGGGTCGACGGCGCCGGCGACGGGTTGGAGCACGGCCGCGGCCGACCAGGCGACGCCGCGGCGAAGGACCGAGGCCCACGCCTCGGGCCCCTGCGGCAGGTCGCCGTCGCCGTCGAGGTCGGCCGCGAGCGAGGCCGTCAGGGCGTCGCCCGCGCCAGTCGGGTTGCCCGAGAGCGGACGCGGCAGGTGGGCCCGGAGGGCGACGTCGTCGTGGACGAGGACGAGGCCGTTCGTGCCGTCGCTGATGATCGCGGCACGGGCGCCAGCGGCCACGAGGGCGCGGGCGGCCCCGGGCACGGACGGCACCTCGCCGCGGCCGAGCCCGGTGAGGGTCTGGGCCGCCTCGACCCGGTTGGGCTTGACGAGGTCGGGCCGCATGGCGAGAGCGCGCGACAGGGGAGCGCCGCTGACGTCGAGGACGATGCGGAGACCCACCTCGTGGGCCAGGCGGGTGACCCGGCGGACGAGGTCGGGATCGGTGCCCGGCGGGAAGCTGCCCGACACCGTCAGCGTCGACGCCTCCGGGGCGAGCGCCTCGATCTCGTCGGCGACGCGGTCCCACACCCGCTGCGACTGCCCGATGCCGGGCTCGTTGAGCAGGGTCACCCGGCCGCTCGCCTCGACGACAGCGACCGACCGGCGCGTCGGGCAGGGTGATGGGACGAGCCGGTGCGGCACCCGGCGGGCCCCGAGGTCGGAGGCGAAGAGGTCGAGGTCCATCTCGCCGACGGGCGCCACCGCGACGGACCGGCAGCCCATCGACGTCAGCACCGCGGCGACGTTGAGCCCCTTGCCGCCGGCACGCTCGCTGACGGAGGCGACGCGATGGGTCTCGCCGAGCGCGACGAAGGGGACGGCATACGTGATGTCGAGCGCCGGGTTGGGCGTGAAGGTGACGATCATCGACCGACGAGGTCCAGGGCGATGGTCGCGGCGCCGAGCGATCCGGCGCGGTCGCCGAGGGCGGCGGCGCGGACGGCGACGTCGTCGCGACCACCGAGGCGAGCCGTGAGGGCCGTGCGCAAGGGCTGGAGCAGGGTGTCGCCGGCGTGGACGAGCCCGCCGCCGATGAGGACGAGCTCGGTCCCGGCAGCCGCCACGACGGGGGCGACCATGATGGCGAGCGCGTCGATGGCCTCCTGCCAGATGCGTCGGGCCTCGGGCTCCCCGGCCTCGGCTCGTCGGGCGACCTCCTCGGCGTCACCGACGAGCCCGGTCGCCTCGGACCAGCGGCGCCCGATGGCGCCGGCGCTCGAGAGCGCCTCGAGGCAGCCGCGCTGTCCGCACGCGCAGAGCGGGCCGTCGGGCACGACGACGATGTGGCCGATCTCGCCGGTCCACAGCGAGCCGGTGACGAGCTGGCCCCGGCAGAGGATGGCACTCGCGAGACCCGTGCCGAGCGGCACGAAGAGCACGTTGTCGGCCTCGCGCGCGGCTCCGAGGCGGTGCTCGGCGAGCAGCCCCGAGCGCACGTCGTGGCCGATGGCGACGGGCACGTCGACGTGGGCGGCGATGCTGCCGCGCAGGTCGAGGTCGCGCCAGCCGAGGTTGGCCGACCACACCCCGATGCCGGTCACGTCGTCGACGAGCCCGGGCACGGCGACCCCGACGGCGAGCAGGTCGACGGCCTCGTCGACGCGGGCCGTCAGCTCGACGACGGCCTTGGCGGCGACCTCGCCGAGCTGCTCGCCGACCTTGTCTGGGGTCGGGCGGACGGCCTCGGCGAGCACCTGGCCGTCGGGGGTGACGAGGGCCGACTTGATCCGGGTGCCGCCGACGTCGATCCCGACCACTGCTTCGCGCATCACGACGCGCATTCTATGCGCATTACTGCACGATTGAACACTTGATCGAGCACATTTGGACACTTGAGTCGCAGCGCGGGCACGCCGCACAGCCTGCCACTCGCAGCCTTGCGCCGCTCGCGAAGTCGCTCAGCGCAGGTAGAGGGCCCGGGCCGGGCACAGCTTCACCGTCGTGTCGGCCGCCGCCCTGCCGTCGTCACCGACGACACGGTCGTCCGCGACGACCGGGTAGCCCCACTCGTCGAGGGTCACCCCCGCGAGCAGCTGCGCGCAGACGCCGTGACCCGAGCAGGCGACGCGGTCGACGGCCAGGTGCCGCTCGCGGACGAGCCCGAGGCGCCGGCGCGTGTGGTCGGCGCCGTCCTCGGTCGCGCGCTCGGCCGGCACGTCAGTGGGCGTGGACATCGGTCCCCCTCGGGGCGGTGCGGAGCTCGGCAGCAGGGCAGCGGCCGGCGCGGTGCTGCTCGAGGTGGTCGGCGAAGACGCGCAGCGCCGACCCGGCGAAGCCGGCCACGCCGTCGGGGAAGCGGCACGCTCCACGGCCGGGCAGCAGCCCGACCCGGGACACGACGCGGTCGTATGCCGTCCGGTCGCCTCCCGCGGCCAGCGCGCGCCAGTCGGTGGCGAGGGCGGGCAGCCCGAACATGCACGGGCCGCACTGTCCGGCGGACTCGCCCGCGGCCCAGGTGAGGCAGCGGTCGACGAACTCGAGCGGGCAGTCGCGGGGGTCGAGTGCCTCGACGACGCCCGGCCCGGTGCGGGCGCCGACCCCGGCGAGGTCGGCGTCGGACCAAACGAGGTCCGCCACGTGGACGGCCGCGACGAAGGTGCCGCCGAGGCCGCCGACGAGCACGGCCGGCGAGCGGTCGGGCAGGCCGCCGGCGAGGTCGAGCAGGTCGCCCAGCGGAGCGCCGGCAGCGGTCTCGACGACGACGCCGCGAACCGACGGGGTGCTGACGGCGACGAGCCGCGGCCCCGACTGGTCGGGCGTGCCGAACGACCGGAACCACGCAGGACCGTTGCGGGCGACCTGCGCCGCCCGCCAGACGGTCTCGGCGTTGAGCACGACGGTCGGGCTGACCCGGCGACCCTCGGAGTCACGACCTCCGCGCACGAACGGCTGCCGCTTCGTCATCGGACGGGCGAGACCGCCCTGCGCGAGCGAGATGATCGCCGACTCCTCGGAGGAGACGTAGCGCGGCGGCACCTCGAGCACGCGCAGCCCGGCCCCGGCGAGACGGCGCGCGGTCTCGGAGCCGCGGTGGGCGGCATACGTGACCGGGGCGCCGTCGACGACGAGGGCGGCGCCGTGGACGAGCTCGGCGAGGCGGTGCTCGACGACCCAGGCGTCCTTGGCGGCGCCGAGCTCGCCGTCGCAGGCGTTGACGACGAGGCGGGCGCCGTGGGCGTGCGCGGCTGCGACCTTGGTCGCGGTGCTGAAGGCCGCGCCGCCGCGGCCGGTGAGGCCCGCCTCGGCGAGCAGGGACGTGAAGGTCATGACCACTCCTGGGCTGCGACGGCGACGCGACGTTCGCGGTCACCGTGGGTGGAGGTGTAGCGCCAGGTGATGGCGGAGACGCCGACGACGGCGCAGGCGGCGGTCGTGCCGCGGAGGAGCAGCTCGCCGCTCGTGCCGAGTGCCAGGCCGTGGACGATCGCCATCGGCCAGAGCGCGTAGGAGAGCAGGTGCACGCGTCGCCACGTGCGCTCGGCGAGGCGGTGCCGCAGGGCCGAGGTGACGCCGACGGCGAGGAGGAGGTCGACGGCGAGCGTCCCGAGCCCGACCCACAGCGCCTCGTAGCCCGACGTGAACGGCAGGAGAGCCGACACGAGGTCGATGGACACGTACGTCTCGGCGATCGCGGTCGCGATGTGCGCGAGGAGGAAGACGCTCGTGCCGAGCGAGAGCCACCGGTGCAGGGCCATGACGATCGTCGCCGACTCGCCCGTGGGGCGCCGCCGGCCGGACGTCACGAGGCCGAGCACGACGACGACGGTGAGCAGCACGATGCCGACGACGCCGGTGGCGCGCGAGACGTACCAGAGCAGCTCGTTCATCAGGCAGCCCTCCGGGACACGTCCGGCCAGCCAGGGGTCGTGACGACGCGACCGTCGATCGTCTCGAGCCGCGCCGGGATGCCTTGTCGGGTCAGCCAGTCCGCGGCGTCGGTGCCGAGCACGACGGCGGCCGTCGAGGCGGCGTTCGCCTCGAGGCACGTCGCTGCGGCGCACGAGACCTGCGACCAGACGACGGGAGCGACGTGGCCGGTCCGGGGGTCGACGATGTGGTGGCGCGGACCGTCGTCGGTCTCCCAGACGCGCAGCTGGGTCGACGACGTCGCGATGGCCTGGCCGGTGCTCGTGACAACCTGCCGCGTGGCCCCCGACGCGTCCTCGATGCCGATCGCCCACCCGTGGGGCGGCAGGTCACCGGCGACCGCGACGTCGCCTCCGAGGTTGACGGCGAACCCGCCCGGCCGGGACTCGGCGAGGAGCGCAGCGACGGTGTCGGCGGCATACGCCTTCGCGGTGGCGCCGAGGTCGAGCAGCGTGCCGGGCGCGACGGAGACGCGGCGCGCGGAGACGTTCAGGTGCACTGTGTGCCAGTGCGGCACGCGCGCGACGCGCACCTGGTGGAAGCCGGCGCGGCGGCGCACGACGTCGAGGTCGTCGTCGTAGCCCTGGGCCGCGAGCGCCGACCCCACGGTCGGGTCGACGAGACCGCCGGTGAGGCGCGCGACGCGCAGCGCCGCCTGGAGGTATGCCGCGAAGGTCGGAGACACGAACGCCTCGGCGGGTGCCCGGCGGGCCCGCTCGGCCAGCAGGCTGACCTCGGAGTCGGGGCGGAAGCGGCTCACGGCGCGGTCGACCTCGCGCAGGTGCCGCCGGGCGATCTCGACGGCGTCGGCAAGGACCTCGGGCCGGGTGACGAGGACGGAGTTCGTCGTGCCGATGGCCTGGAAGGTGCTCGCCACGACGTGAGGGCTCGCGACGGTGTCCATCACGACCCACCCGAGCTCGTCTGGGCCTGGACGTTGCTGCCGCTCACGGGGGCGACGGCGCTGAAGCCGGAGCTCGAGCTCGAGTCGTCCGAGCTGCTCGAGTCGGACGAGGTGTCCGACGAGCCCGACGAGCCGGACGAGCTCGACGCGTTCGACGAGGTCGAGTCGCTCGTCCCGGACGAGGTCTGCGTCGCCACGGTCTGGGTCGCGTTCTGGGCGTCGGCGAGGTGGATGCCGATGGCGCCGACGAGGACGGTGGACGCGGTCAGCAGACCGGCGGTCCAGAGTCGGGCTCGGCGCAGGGGCGAGGGAGGGTGCTCATCGGGGGCTCCTTCGGTGGGGATGACTCCACCGTCGCGAGCACCCCTGTGCGCCTCCTGTGCCGTCGCCCTGCCTCCCCGATGACTTGGCCGGCCCCGCGTGACGCCGGCACACGGCATACGCAAACGGCTTGCGGCCGAAGGCGATCGGGACGACGCTGCGCTCATGGCACTGGGAATCCACAGCATCACGTTCGACTGCGCCGACGCGCGCGCCCTGGCGACGTTCTGGGCGGGCCTGCTCGGCTGGAACGTCTTCTACGACGACGACCCGGAGGTGGTCGTGGCCCCCTCCTTCCCCCATCCCGGCATGGGGCTGCTCTTCATCCCGGTGCCCGAGGGCAAGACGGCGAAGAACCGCGTCCACCTCGACCTCGAACCCGACGAGGGCACCCGCGATGACGCCGTCGAACGGGCCCTGGCCGCGGGTGCCGCCGTCCTCGCGGACCACCGCAAGGAGGACGGCACCGGCTGGGTGACGATGACCGACCCCGAGGGCAACGAGTTCTGCATCGAGCGCGGGCAGGCGGAGCGGGGTCTCCGCGCGTCCGCGGCCTACCGGATCGGCTGACCGCGCGGGGCCTCAGGCGTCTGGTGTTGCGTCCGGTGCTGCGTCCGGTGCTGCTTCCGGGGCTGCTTCCGGGGCTGCTTCCGGGGCTGCGTCGGGCCCGGCGCCGTGGCGGGCGAGGAAGGCGGCGGCGGCGTCGGCGACCTCGCGCCAGCCGCTGTCGACGACGAGCGAGTGCCCGCGCCCCGGGATCTCGATGATCTCGGTGGGGGCGGGGTTCTTCAGCTGACGCTTGTAGGAGGCGTGCGCGATGGCCCACGGCACGATGTGGTCCTTCTCGCCGCTGATGACGAGGAGCGGGCCGCGGTCGGGGTTGCCGGTGTCGACGCTGGCCTCGGTGCGCGGGTTGAAGTTCGCCGTGGCGGCCTGGAAGAGCGGGCGGCCCGGCGCCGCAACGGGATACGTGCGGTAGAGGTCGGCCGCCTCCTCGGCGCTGACGGCGTTGGCGAAGGCGTAGCGGTACTGGTCGAAGGTCAGCGAGACGTGCCGGTTGTAGTTGGCCGGGTTGGTCAGCACGGGAGAGCTCGCGCGCAGCGCCGAGACGGGGAGGGGCAGCACGCCGCGGAAGGGCGCCGGGTCGACGGCGACGGAGGCTCGGGCGAGACCCTGACCGGCGAGCTTCTGGGTGATGAGGCCACCGAAGGAGTGACCGATGACGACCGGCTCGCGGTCGAGCAGGCGGATGACGTCGGCGACGTGGTCGGTGACCTGGCCGACGGTCTTGCCGGCGAAGACCTCCGGGTGGGCACGGGCCTCCTCGACGGTCTCGGGGTCGTCGGGCCAGCCGGGGGCGAGCGTGGCGTAGCCGAGGGACTCGAAGTGCTCGCGCCACGCGTCCCAGCTGCTCGGGAGCAGCCAGAGGCCGTGGACGAAGACGACGGGCTGGCGTCCGCTCGCGTTGGCGGCCTCGACCTGGGCGCGCTCGGTGGCGGTGATGACGGAGGTGGCGGCGGGCGGGGCGGGTGGCGTGGTGCTCATGGGGTTCTCCCGTGCGGTGAGGGGTGGATGGGTCCAGCAGGCAGAACGATCGTTCTACAGTAGCCATTCCCGTCGACGCGCGCCAGAGGTCGGGCACACCGGTTTCCCCTCGGCCAACGGACCGCGCGAGCCGGTCGATCACCTGCGTTAGCGTGGCGACGTGGACGAGCCGACGACGACGCGGACCCCCGGCCGCGAGCGCCTGCTCGCCGCCGCCTCCCGGCTCTTCTACCGCGAGGGCATCAACGGCGTCGGCGTCGATCGCATCCTCGAGGAGGCCGGCGTCACCCGCGCCACGATGTACCGCCACTTCGCCGGCAA
This sequence comes from Terrabacter sp. P2_E3, assembly GCF_056403915.1. Lineage (NCBI taxonomy): Bacteria > Bacillati > Actinomycetota > Actinomycetes > Micrococcales > Intrasporangiaceae > Terrabacter > Terrabacter sp. P2_E3. The sequence goes on along the minus strand of NZ_JBFUEN010000007.1, from coordinate 140,437 downwards.
GGAAGCGCTCGTCGTCGCCTACCTCGAGTCCGAGGACGCCACGCTGCGCGGCTACTTCGCGGACGCCGAGGCCGACGGCGGCACCCCGACGGAGCTGCTCGGCCGGGTCATCGACACCATCGCGCTCGACATCACGAGCTACCACACGCGCGGCTGCCCCTTCATCAACGCGGCGGCGGAGTTCCCCGACGCCGACAGCGCGGTGCGGCGAATCGTCACCGCGCACCGGACGTGGTTCCGACAGTCCCTGTCCGAGCTGGCCCGCGCCGCAGGGCTGCCCGACCCCGAGGCCTCGGCCGCGGCGCTCGTCCTGCTCCGCGACGCCGCGCTCGTCGGGGGTTATCTCGACGGGGTCGAGGTCACGGCCCCGGCGTTCGTCGCGACGGCACGTCAGGTCGCCGGGCTCGACGCCTGAGGGTCCGGCTCAGTCGCCGGCGCGGGCGAGCGCCACGGTCTTGGGCACGACGAGTCGCCAGGCGTCGATGACGATCTCGCGCATCCGGTCGACGTCGAGCGCGTCGAGGCGCACCTCGACCCAGTTGAAGCGGAGGTCGGACCGGCGCGGCATGAGGAAGACGTCGGGCTCGCTCGCGACGAGCACGTCGCGCTCCTCCTTGGGGAAGGCGAACCCCATCAGCGTCTCGTCGGCGGAGAACGCGAGCCACACGATCTTGCCGACACGGAACTTCACGCGGTCGCGGACGAGCACCTCGTACGAGCGGGGGAGCTGCTCGGCCACGCGCCGCACGTCGTCGATGGTCACGGGCACCCCTCCACCCTGCCATGCACGCCGGGGCGACACGCCGTCCGAAGCCTCTGACTCCGAGGGACCGCTCGCTCACTCGCCGGGCACTCGCCCGGCAGCCGGCCCCGCACCCGCCCGACCCCTTCCGCGGACGCACGCGACGGCATACCCTGCCCCTGTCGCGACCTCGACGGCCCCCCGGGCCGGGCGGGCTGAAACGTCGACTCCCTGACACACCGACAAGGAGACGACGTATGCCGTCCAACCCCACCCCGCCCACCGTCCCGCAACGCCTGCTCGCCTTCCTCGACCGCCTCGGCGCCGAGCTCGACCGCCGCGGCGACGCGGTCGCGCTGCTCGGCCTCGGCTCGGTCGGCCGCGACCTGCACCGTCTCGACGAGCACTCCGACGCGGACTTCTTCGTCGTCGTCGACGACGCGGCCACCCGCGACCGCTACATCGCCGACATCGACTGGCTCGAGGCCGCGCACCCGGTCGTGTGGTCGTTCGAGAACAGTGACCTCGGCCGCAAGGCGCTCCTCGAGGGCGACCTCTTCGCCGAGTACGCCGTCTTCGCCCTCGCCGACATGGCGACCGCCTGCTACCCGCCGGGCCGCATCCACTGGAGCCGCGCCGACGCACCCGCCGGCCTCGAGGTCCCCACAGCTCCACTGCCGCAGCCGCCCTCGCTCGAGCACGAGGTCGGCGAGGCCATCACCAACCTCTACGTCGGGCTGCACCGCGACCTGCGCGGCGAGCGCCTCACCGCGACCCGCTTCATCCAGGGGTATGCCGTCGACCGCTGGGTCACGGTGCTGGGCCACCTGGGGCTCGGGCACGGCGAGCAGCAGGACGTCTTCGTCGTCGACCGCGGTGTCGAGCGTCGCTTCGGTCCCGACCTGCTGCCGCTGGCCGACCTCGTGCCCGGCTACGAGCGCAACGCCCACGCGGCTGCCACGCTCCTGCGCCTGCTCGAGGCCCACGTCGAGCTCGACCCGACGATCGTCGCGGCCGTCCGCGACCTCATCACCCGGTTGGCGGCCGACGCTCAGTCCCGGGCGGTCTCGAGCTCGAGCTCGTAGACGAGCAGGGTCAGCGTGGCGATCGGTGACCAGTCGCGCTCGGGGGCGCGGGTGAAGCCGAAGCGCTCGTAGACGCGGTGGGCTGCGTGCATCATCGGCTGGGTCGAGAGCACGACGCGGCGCCGTCCGAGGGCCCGCGACCGGTCGATGCACTCGCGGACGAGGGCCGTCCCGATGCCCCGGCCGCGACCCTCGGGCGCGACGGCGAGCGTGCGGAACTCGGCCTCACCCTCGCGCGCGACGTCGGCGAACGGGCCGGGAGCGCCGACGAAGGCCACGCCGCCGAGGACCGTGCCCGCGTCGTCGACCGCCACGAGGACCTCGGCGTGCTCGGCCCGACGCCCGACGTCGCGGAGCACGGCGAGGTAGGGGTCCGCGTCGCCGTAGTCGAGCAGCCCGTCGTCGAGGTAGGCCGCGGCCGTCAGCTCGCCGAGCCGTTCGTAGTCGTCCGGGCGCACCGCCCGGATCGTGAAGCCGTCCATGCGCGCCAGTGTCGCAGCCGCGGGCGGACCGTCGTCCGAGATGTCTCCCATGTGACCGGCAGGGTGCACCCAGCCGGTTCGCAGAAACCGCACCTACGTTCCGAGACGGCTCGAGCGAGCCGCCTCGGGGGCTACAGGGAAGGGGCACCATGCGCACACACACCAGGCGCACCAGGACCGTCGTGGGGGTGGGGCTCGCCGCGAGCGCCCTCGCGCTCGGCACGACCTTCGCGGCCGGGTCGGAGGCGTCGGCCGCCGGCACGGACGGCAGCGACATCGTCTACACCGTCCACCCACTGACGAAGCAGTTCTCCACGGGCACGAAGCCGGGCGCACTGCCGACACCGTCGCAGTGCGTGGCCAGGATCGGGCTCGCCTGCTACACGCCGGCCCTCATTCGCAAGGCGTACGACATCCCCGACGGGTGGACCGGCAAGGGACAGCGCATCGTCGTCGTCGACGCCTATGGCAGCCCGACGGTCCGCGCGGACCTCGACGTCTTCAGCCAGACGTTCGGCCTGCCCAAGGCCGACCTCAACGTCTACTACCCCGGAGGTGCTCCGCAGACGAGCACGGCCCACCAGGGCCCAGCCGCTCAGCTGGGCGGGGGAGACGAGCCTCGACGTCCAGTGGGCGCACGCCATCGCACCCGAGGCGACGATCAACCTCGTCGTCGCGCCGAACAACTACGGCAACGCGCTCAACGTCGCCGTGAAGTACGCCGTCGACCACGACCTCGGCGACGTCCTGTCGATGAGCTACGGCGCCGACGAGGCCGCGATCAAGGGCAAGGGCAACAACCTCCAGCTCCAGCAGTCGCACGCGAACTTCGCGGCGGCCGCCGCCAAGGGGATCTCGCTCTTCGCCTCCTCCGGCGACGACGGCGCCTCGAACGGCGGCCCGGCCCTCGCGGCCGGCTACCCGGCCTCCGACCCGCTCGTCACCGCGGTGGGCGGCACGAACCTCTTCGCGAGCGACACCGGCGCCTACCAGGGCGAGACGGTGTGGGGCGACGAGGCGTCGTGCGCCGTGCACCAGCCGTTCGGCTGCACGCTCGGCCCGATCGGCGCGACGGGCGGCGCCCCGAGCACGGTCTTCCCGGTGCCCGCCTACCAGGCCGGCGTCACCGGCAACGCGATGCGCACGACGTCGGACGTGTCCTACAACGCGTCGGTCTACACGTCGGTCTTCGTCTACGAGGGCTTCAACGCCAACCCGGACGACAACGGTTTCTACTTCTACGGCGGCACGAGCTCCGGCTCGCCGCAGTGGGCCGCGATCGGCGCCCTCGCCGACCAGCAGGCGGGTCACCGTCTGGGCGCCCTCAACCCGGCGCTCTACGCGATCGGCACCGGGGCGACGCACGCCCTCGCCTTCCACGACGTGACGTCGGGCAACAACGCCTGGCAGGGACCGGGCCTCGACGCGAAGGTCGGCTACGACGACCCGACCGGTCTCGGCTCACCGGACGTCTCGAACCTCGTGGGGCAGCTCATCCACTGACCCACCCCTCCGAGCACGTATGCCGTGTCGTGGGCCCCCCCCCGGGGTGCTGGGTGGCCACGGCCGCCTGCGGGTCAACCGATGTCCGGCTGCTCCCGGTGTGCGTCTTGCGCACTTCTTGCGGAGTTCTTGCCGGTGTGTCCGGCGGTGTCTTGCACCACGCGGACGAGAGTTCGCGACATGAACTCGGTGATCGTCGACGGAGCAGCCTCCCTGGCTGCGGCTTGGCCTCTCGCCCTTCTCACCATCCTCGTCGGCTCCCTCTTCGCCACGGCCTACGTCCGCGCCGGCCGGCCGACGGGCGCCGGGCCGCGTTGGGACGACGCCGGCCCGGGCCGGGCCTGCCGCGCGGCCGGACACAGCTACCTCAAGCGCGAGACCGGATGGTGCTGCTCGCAGTGCGGTGACGAGATCGCCGAGCAGACGTACGTCCCGCAGGTCGCCGGGGCGGGCGCCGGCGCCTGAGCGCACGCGTCCCAGCCGTGCGCGGCCGCGCCAGTGGTGCACGCTGCACGACGCACTCAGCGTCCGAGCGCGCACTGCTGGGTGCAGCCCGCACCGTTGAGCGTGTGACGCGGTGCGTCAGGCGGCGAGGCGCCAGGCGAGGACGCCGAAGAGCACGCCGAGCGCGTTCGTCGCCCAGTGCATGCCGACGCTCGCGAAGAGGCTGCCGCTGCGCCGGCGCAGCTCGCCGGCGAGGACTCCACCGAGCGCCGTGAACAGCACGGTGCCGCCGACGACGGCCGCCTTGGCGAAGGGGCCCAGCCCGGACACGGCGGAGCCGATCGCCTCGTTGCCGGTGGCCGAGGCCATGGCGGGGAAGATGTGCCAGAGGCCGAAGAGCAGGGACGACCCGGCGAGCACCTGCCACATCCGGGCGTGCCGGGAGAGGAAGCCCCAGAGCACCGAGCGGAAGGCGACCTCCTCGAGCAGGATCGTCCCGACGGGGATCATGACGAAGGCCGTCAACAGGGCACCCGCCGGGGGAAGGTGATAGCGGGCGTCGAGGAACGCGGTGCGCGTCGTCGGGAGCAGGATGCCGACGAGGTAGACGAGCCCGACGACGGCGATGACGCCGAGTCCCCAGCGGATGCCGCGGGCGTGGGTGTGCCGGGCGAGGCCGAGCTGGTGCCAGGACAGGCCCTGCCACCGGGCGAAGGCCAGGAGGGCGACGGCACCGACGGGGCCGAGCCACATGGTGTCCCAGCCGAGCACGTGGTTGGCGACGTTGACGCCGGCGAGGGCGAAGACGACGGCCACCGTGGCGGCCATGCGGGCGCGCCGTCCGCGAGCGATGAGCGCCAGTCGACGCAGCCGCACCGGGTCGTGACGACGGTCGTGCCGCACGTTCCGGGAGGTCGTGACGACGCCCTCGGTCGGGGACGCGACGGCGACAACGGGACTCACGGTTGGGCTGCTCATTACTCTCATTTTCGCACGTCAACCTGTGCGAGACCTGTGCTGGAACCGCCCCGCGACCCCGCCCGACACCCGGTTCACAGACGCCCCAGCCGACCCCACGGCCACGTCCGGCGCCGGAGATCGCGTCAGACATCCCGTCAGACATCCCGGGCCGTTTACGGACACATCGGGGCCCCTGTCGCCCTATCGTCTCCCCATGACGACATCTCCGGTGCAGGGGCCGGTGCTGGCGAGGGTGCAGCCGGACGCGTGGCGACGGCTCCGCTACGGACTCCTCGCGGCCTGTTTCGTGCTGCTCGGGTCCGGCCTCCTGCTCGGGTCGGCCCCCTCGACCTTCGGTGACCTCCGGGCGGGTGTCATGTCCGGCGCGGTCGACGAGGTGCACGTGTCGGGAGGACTGCCTTCGGGTGCGACGGGATACTCCACGGTGTCACTGACGTGGCGCGAGGGCGGCCGCAACAGGTTCGCTGAGGTCGTCGAGGTGAGCGACCCCACCGCGGCGTCACCGAGCGAGGTCGGTGCGCGCGAGGTGGTGACCGAGAACGTCGCCGAGACACTCCGCAGGCTCGGTGACGTCCACATCGTCACGGACACGTGGCGCGACCCCGGGCAGAAGCTCGCCGGATGGCGGGTGCCCGGGTGGCTGCCCGGGGTCGGGTTCGTGCTCTGGCTCGCCACCGTCGCCCTGGTGTCCAACGGCGCGCAGCCGTGGTGGGCCACCCGCTGGGCCTGGTTCTGGGCGCTCTTCTCCCCGGCTGCGGTCGTGGCCGTCCCGCTCTTCCTGCTCGTCTCGGGCCCGCCGCCCGGGGTCTCAGAGTCCGCATCGTCCGGGCGTCGGCTCACCGGCGGCTGGGCCTTCATTCTGCTCACCCTCGTGGCGCCCGCCGCATACCGAGCCCTCACCGGCCCCTGAGCGGACGGCCTCAGCGGCGACGCTCGACGAGGCCCCGGACGTACTCCGCCTGACCGAGGTGCTTGACCGCGTCGTCGAGGACGGAGACGAGGCGCACCGCCACCGTGACGGGCGGGTCCCAGCGGTCGTCGACGACGCGGGCGTATGCCGTGTCGTCGAGATCCTCGACGATCGCGACGGTGCGCTCGTGCACCGCGGCGTGGTAGGCCGCGAAGAGGGCCGGGTCGGCGACGGTGAAGCGGCCCACGTCGGCCGACGACATGCTCCAGCCGTGGGTGTCCGCCCGGTAGGGCAGCCCGAAGCGCTCGACCCAGCCGTCGCCCGTCCACGCCGACTCACTCGCGTCGGTCAGCTGCGCCACCTGGTCGTCCTGCTGGCGCGCGAGGTGCCAGACGAGCCACGCGATGTGGTTCGCGTCGGCGTCGGGGCGCCAGAGCAGCTCGTCGACGGAGAGGCCGTCGACGACCTCCGGCAGGCCGTCTCGGATGCGGCCGAAGCCGTCGAGCATCAAGTCGCGTGCGATGTCGGTCGTCATGTCGTCCACCTAACCAGCATGCATCCGACGCCGAAACAGGATCCGGCCGTGCCGGCACCACGCGGATCCGGATCCCTTGCACCAGAGGCGCGCCGGACGAAACGGACCTTTGCCACCCGATGTATCTGGACGGCCCCTCCGGTCTCTGAACCCCCGCGCCCACCACACGCAACGACGCCGGGCGCCCCGACCCAGGAGACCAGCAATGACGACCACCCTCACCCCCACCGCCCGACGGGCCACGAGCCTCGCCGGACTCTGCGACGGTGCGGTCCACCTCCCCGGCGACCCCGGCTACGACGCGGCACGGATGCCGTGGAACGTCGCCCTCGACCAGCGTCCGGCCGCCGTCGCCCTGCCCCGCACCGTCTCGGACGTCCAGGCCGTCGTCCGCGCGGCCGCGGCCGCCGGCCTCCGGGTCGCCCCCCAGAGCACCGGCCACAACGCCGGCCCGCTCGTCGGGCGTGGTCTCGAGGACGTCGTCCTCGTCCGCACCGAGCGGATGCGCGGGGTCAGCATCGACGCGACCCGCCGCATCGCCCGCGTCGAGGGCGGTGCCCTGTGGATCGACGCGACCGAGCCCGCGGCCGACCACCGGCTCGCGGCCCTGCACGGCAGCTCGCCGGACGTCGGCATCGCCGGCTACAGCCTCGGTGGCGGCATCGGCTGGTACGCCCGCAAGCTCGGCCTCGCCTCCAACAGCCTCACGGCCGTCGAGCTCGTCACCGCCGACGGCGAGCACGTGCGCGCCGACGCGACGCAGAACGTCGAGCTCTTCTGGGCGCTGCGCGGCGGCGGCGGCAACTTCGGTGTCGTCACGGCGCTCGAGTTCCGCCTCTACCCGATCGAGACGGCGTATGCCGGCATGCTCGTCTGGGACCGCGACCAGGCCGAGCGCGTGCTGCGTCGCTGGGCCGACTGGGCGCCCGAGGCCCCCGACGCCGTGACGACGTCGTTCCGCTTCCTCGACCTCCCGCCGCTGCCGGCGATCCCCGAGCCGTTGCGCGGCCGGTCCCTCGTCGTCATCGACGGGGCGGTGCTCGGCTGCGACGCGGAGGCCCGCGGGGTCCTCGGGATGCTGCGCGGCCTCGGTCCCGAGATCGACACCTTCGACCGCGTGCCGGCCCGGTCGCTGACCCGGCTGCACATGGACCCAGAGGGCCCGACGCCCGCCGTCTCGGACGGGACGCTCATCGGCGAGCTCGGCGACGCGACGATCGACACGCTCCTCGAGCAGGTCGGCCCCGGCTCGACGTCGTCGCTGCTCTCGACCGAGCTGCGCCAGCTCGGCGGCGCCCTGGGCCGTGCGCCCGAGGGCCACGGCGCCCTCGCGACGATCGACGCGGCATACGCCGTCTTCGCCGTCGCGATCGCGGCGACGCCGGAGCTCGCGATGCAGGGACAGCTCGACGCCCACGCGCTCATCGGCTCGCTCGAGCCGTGGTCGACGGGCCGCAGCTACCTCAACTTCGCCGAGAACGAGGCCGATGCCCGCACGGGCTACACCGAGTCGGCGTGGCTGCAGCTCAAGGGGATCCGGTCGGCCTACGACACCGACGACCGCTTCCTCGCCAACCACCGCGTCCCCCGCCTCTTCGAGGACGGTGCGGTCACCGAGTGACGACGCGAGTGCCGACGCGTTCGAGGTGATCGCGTGAGCCACGGGCCTCACGCGATCACCTCGACCGGAGTCAGAGGGTCACGAGGACGAAGGCCTCCACCGGTTCGCCCTTGCCCTTGAGGGCGAGGGCGCCGAGCGGCTCGGTCGTGGCACCGGGGAGCATCGCGAGGGTGTCGGCGGTGACCGCGACGCGCCCGACGGGGGCCTGGCCCTCGATCCGCGAGGCCACGTTGACGGCGTCGCCGATGACGGTGTGGGTGCGTCCGCCCTCGCTGCCGAGCACGCTGACGAGCACCTCGCCGCTGTTGATCCCGACCCGGAAACGCGGCCAGCCCGGGTGCTGGTCGGCGATCCGCGCCGTCTCGACCTGGAGATCCAGGCCGGCCTGCGCGGCCCGGCGGGCATGGTCCGGCTGGTCGCCGAGCCGGTTGAAGGTCGCCATGATCGCGTCGCCGATGAGGCGGTCGATCGTGCCGCCGTGCCGCTTGACGACGGCCGGGATCGCGACGGTGAAGTACGCGTTGAGCATGTCGGTGACCTCGCTCGGGTCGTGGCCCTCCGAGAAGGTCGTGAAGCCCTTGAGGTCGGCGAAGAGGATCGACATCTCGCGGCGCCCGGCGAGGGTGTCGGCGGTGTAGAGCGCGGCGTAGCGCTCCTCGTGCCAGGACTGCTGCGCCCCCCAGGCGACGAGGACGAACGCGGCGAGCATGAGGACGTGCCAGCCCCACCACGAGTAGTGCCAGTTCGGGGCCAGCACGATCGCGACCATCGCCTCGGCGAGGAGCACCATCGCCGAGGCCATCGCCGCGGGCAGCAGCCCACCGCGTTGCCACCAGAGGCGTACGTAGGTCACGGCTGCCACCCCGAAGAGCACGACCGACACGACACCCGCGACGACCATCGGCGGGGAGTCGCGGGCGAGCCCCGGCCCGGCGCCGAACGGCCCGAGCCGCAGCAGCGAGGCGACGCCCCACACGACCATCGTGACGAGCAGGGCGACGCGCAGCATCCGCGCCCGCCGCATCTCGGCGGCCGCCCGGTCGGCCTCCACCTCGCGCACCGACGCGACGGCAAAGAGCGAGCCGATGGCGATGCCGACGGGGGTGGAGATGTTGAACCCGGCCGAGGCGGTCTCGAGCAGCATGTGCGGGGTCGCGAGGGCGTGCAGCCCGAGGAAGCCCGAGGCGGACAGGAACGCGAGCGAGACGTACATGACGCGCACGTCCCCGCGTCGCACCGCCGCCGCCCCCGTGCCGTATGCCGTGAGCGCGCTGAGCACGGCCGCGCCGAGGACCATCCAGAAGTGGGTCGGGTCGTGCTGCCACTGCATGTCGAGCTGCTCGGAGAGCCGCAGGACGGCGAGGCCGAGCAGCGGCAGCGTCAGCGCGACGGCACCGACGGCCGCGCGTCGCCGGGCGCCGGGGCGTCCCTCGCCGGGTCCGTCAGCCATCGGGGTCGACCTGGGCTTCCGGGCTCCTCGACCGCGACGCCGCCTCGACGAGCGAGAGGTACTGGTGCACCTCCGACACGACGACCGACCCCTCGCCGACCGCGGACGCGACACGCTTGACCGATCCCGCGCGCACGTCCCCGACCGCGAAGAGGCCCGGCACCGAGGTCTCGTGGGCGCACGGAGGCCGCTCGAGGGTCCAGGCACCGGCCTCGCGCACGTCGGCGCCGGTCGGCAGGAAGCCCCACAGGTCGCGGGTGACCGCGTCTGGCAGCCACGCCGTGTGGGGCTGCGCGCCGATCATGACGAAGAGCCCGTCCGCCGGGATCGAGCGTCGGTCGCCGGTCGCGCGGTCGGCGACGACGACCTCGGACAGCCAGCCGTCGCCGGTCCCGTCGACGACGTCGGCGTTCGGGACGACCGTGATCGTGGGCGACGCCTCGATCTCGTCGATGAGGTAGCGCGACATCGTCGCCGAGAGGTCCGGGGTGCGGATGACGACGGTCACGTCCGCGGCATACCGCTGCAGGTGGAGAGCCGCCTGGCCGGCCGAGTTGCCGCCGCCCACGATGACGGTGTGCGCTCCGGCGAGTCCGTGCGCCTCGGAGACGTTCGCGCCGTAGTAGACGCCGGACCCGCTCAGGGCCTCGAGCGACGGCACCCCGAGGCGCCGGTAGGCGACCCCGGTGGCGAGCAGCACCGCCCGCGCCCGCACGTCACCCACGTCGGAGACCGTGACGACGAACCACGAGGTGCCGTCGGCGTCGGTGGTCCGGTCGATCGCCGTGACGCGCCGGGTCAGGACGAACCGCGCGCCGAAGACCCACGCCTGCTGGAAGCCGCGCTGGGCCAGCTCCGCGCCGGAGACCCCCCGCGAGAAGCCGAGGTAGTTGCGGATGAGCGAGCTCGTGCCGGCCTGGCCGCCGAGCGCGTGCTCCTCGACGCAGAGCACGGACAGCCCCTCGGACGAGCCGTAGACCGCGGCCGCGAGACCGGCCGGCCCGGCGCCGACGACGAGCAGGTCGACCTCGCGCACCTCGTCGTGCCCCCCATCGCCCCCGTCGCCCCGGGGCACCGAGAGGTCGGTCCCGATGCCCCAGGCCTGGCAGATCTCGACGTCGGTCGGGTCGAGCAGGACGCGACCGCCCAGCGCTGCGAGCCAGATGACGAGCGGACCATCCTCGTCGTCCGGGCGCGGGGCCTCGATCGCCCGGAGCAGGTCCACCGCCTCGGCCGAGCCGCGGTCGAGGTACGCGTGCGGGATCCCGTTGCGGGTCAGGAGGGTCCGGACCGCATGACCGCGCGGGTCGCGGGCCGCACCGACGACGACCACCTCGCGGCGGCGGTTCGCGACGGTGCGCGACCAGACCTGGACGAACTCCGAGACGGTGCGGCAGAAGAGCTCGTCCGGCGAGGTCCACGGCTGGAGCACGTAGTAGTCGATGTCGCCGAGCGACATGCCACGCAGGATCGCCTCGGCCGTGCGCCCGTCGGCCCAGGCGCCCCACGGCACGAGCAGGGCGCGGGCGGCGTCCGGGTGCAGGGTGCGCACCGACCGAAGCAGCTCGGCGCCCCCGAGGACGGGCAGCCACGGGTCGGCGAGGACGAGCGCGACGGGGTCGCGACGCTTGGCCGCGAGCTCGAGGTGGTGCAGGGCGACGGCGCTGTCGGACTCGCCGCGCACCCGGAAGTCCGCGCCGAAGCGCCGGGCCAGCTCGCCCTCGGTCCGGGCGAGTGCATCGAGGTCGTGGTCGACGACGAGCAGGAGAGGACGGGTCATGGAAACCCCCGTGAAGTGTGCGGGCAGGACGACGTGCGACCACCCCTCTGTCGACGGTAGGACGGTCCGCCCGCCTGCGGGTCCGAACGAACGATCTGCTCGCCCCTCGGCCAAGATGGGGCCATGGCACCACTGGGACCACCCACCGCGTACGACGTCGACCGGATCCGTTGGCATTTCCCCGCGCTGCACGAGGGTGCCGCGCACTTCGACGGCCCCGGCGGGTCCCAGGTGCCTGACACCGTCGCGACGGCGGTCGTCGAGACGCTCACCTCGGCCATCTCGAACCGTGGCACCGTCACGGCTGCCGAGCGACGTGCAGACCGCGTCGTCGTCGATGCCCGCGCCGCGATGGGCGACCTGTTGGCGGTCGACCCGGGTGGCGTCGTCTTCGGCCGCTCGGCCACCGAGCTGACCTTCCAGCTCGCCCGCACGCTCTCGTCGGACTGGGGTCCCGGCGACGAGGTCGTCGTCAGCCGCCTCGACCACGACGCCAACATCCGGCCCTGGGTGCTCGCTGCCGAGGCTCGTGGCGCGACGGTGCGCTGGGCCGAGTTCGACCCGGGCACAGGGGAGCTCAGCCCCGACGCGGTCGCCGCGGTCGTCGGCGAGCGCACCCGACTCGTCGCGGTGACGGCCGCGTCCAACCTCATCGGCACGCGCCCCGACCTCCCCGCCATCGCCGAGATCGCCCACGCCGCGGGCGCCCTGCTCTGGGTCGACGGCGTCCACGCGACCGCGCACGTGCTCACCGACGTGCCGGCCAGCGGCGCGGACTTCTGGGTCTGCTCCCCCTACAAGTTCCTCGGCCCGCACCACGGCGTCCTCGCCGCCGCGCCCGCGCTGCTCGAGACGCTGCGCCCCGCCAAGCTGCTGCCCTCGTCCGACGCCGTGCCCGAGCGGTTCGAGCTCGGCACGCTGCCCTACGAGCTGCTCGCCGGCACGACGGCCGCCGTCGACTTCCTCGCCGACCTCGCCCTCACCGACCCCTCGCAGCCCCGCCGTCAGCGACTCGTCTCCTCCTTCGCCGCGCTCGAGGCCCACGAGGACGGCCTCCTGGCCACGCTGGAGGCGCGGCTGCGCGCCGTCCCGGGGCTCACGGCACACGGCAACGCGCAGCGACGGACCCCGACGCTGCTCGTCACCGTGGAGGGCCACGACCCGCAGGACCTGCGCGTCGCCCTCGCCGAACGCGGCGTCAACGCGCCGGCCGGGCACTTCTACGCGTGGGAGGCCAGCCACGCGCTCGGGCTCGGCGCCACCGGGGGGCTGCGGATGGGACTCGCGCCCTACACGAGCGCCGACGACGTCGACCGGCTCGCGTCCGGGCTCGAGCAGATCTGCGGGGTGGCCCGATGAGCCGCCCGGTGCCGCTCCCGGCCGGCCCTGGCCAGGAGTCGGTCTGGGACTACCCGCGCCCACCGGCCGTCGACCTGAGCGGTGAGCTCGTCGAGGTGCACCTCGGCGGGGAGGTCGTGGCGCGCACCCGGGCCTCGCTCCGGGTGCTCGAGACGAGCCACCCGCCGACCTACTACCTCCCGCTCGACGCCTTCGTCGACGGTGCGCTCGTCGCCGCCCCGGGCAGCTCGGTGTGCGAGTGGAAGGGCCAGGCGGCATACTTCGACGTCGTCGGTGGCGGGCGGCGGGCGGCCCGGGCCGCGTGGACCTACCCCGACCCCGTGCCGACGTATGCCGTCCTCGCCGGTCACGTCGCCGTCATGCCGGGGCTCGTCGACGCGTGCTTCGTCGACGGCGAGCCGGTGCGGCCGCAGGAGGGCGGCTTCTACGGTGGGTGGGTCACCGATCGCGTCGTCGGTCCCTTCAAGGGCTGCCCCGGCTCGTGGGGCTGGTGACGGCAGACCTCACCCTGTGAGGGGGAGGATCGCGGGGGCGCCGCGCGGCAGGGTGGGTCTCGTGGGGGCTGCTCGTCCGCAGACGCATGCACGCTCCGACGACACAGCCTCGACCACCGTCGGTTGGCCATCCGGCCAGCGGCGTCACGCAAAGGAGCAGGACATGGCTGCCTTCACGGTTTGGAAGTTCGACACCCTCGACGGCGCCGCCCACGCCGAGTCCGTCCTCGAGGACTGTCAGGCGGAGGGGTTCCTCAAGGTCGTCGACCACGCCGTCGTCACCTGGCCCGAGGGCGACGAGCATCCCAGCATGAGCCACGGGAACGACGAGAAGTGGCGTGGCACCGGCTGGGGCGCGCTCTGGGGAGTCCTGGTCGGAGCGCTCTTCTTCGTCCCGGTCGTCGGGGGCGTCGTCGGCGCGGCCATCGGGGCGATCAGCAAGATGACGGAGGACGCCGGCATCACCAAGGAGCAGCTGGAGACGATCCGCACCGAGCTGACCCCGGGCACGTCGGCGCTCTTCGTCGTCACCGAGCAGGGCGACCTCGACCGCGTCGGCGAGCGCCTCCGCGGGATCCACAGCAAGCTCGTCGCCACCAACCTCACGGAAGGCGAGCGCCAGATCCTGTTGGAGACCTTCGGAGGTCGCTGAACCCAGCCTCGGGCGCGCCGGTCGGGCCGGTCGCGCGCTCAGCGCGGCAGCTGCTCGAACCGGGCGTCGACGAGCGCTCCGTCGCGCACGTCCAGCCACGCGAAGGTCCCGGCCGGCTGACGCCGACGGTCGGTCGGGGACCCGGGGTTGAGGATGCGGACCCCGTCGCCGGTCTCGTCGAGCGGGATGTGCGAGTGCCCGAAGACGACGAGGTCGGCCGTCGGGAAGCGTCGGCGCATCCGGGCGGTGCGCCCCTGGCGCTGCCCGCTGTCGTGGATCATCCCGACGCGGAGCCCGTCCAGCTCGACCTCCAGCGTCTCGGGGGCACCCCAGTCGGCGACCTCCGGGACGTCGTTGTTGCCCATGACGACGTGCACCGGCGCGAACGACGCCAACAGGTCGAGGACGTCGGGGGTGCAGACGTCGCCGGCGTGCAGGATGGCGTCGGCCGACCCGAGGTGCGGGAGCAGCGCCGGCGGGCAGGCCTTCCAGTGGCGTGGCGCGTGCGTGTCGCTGACGACGAGGACCCTCACGACCGCACGCGCTCGAGCACCTCGAGGACCGTGGCCTCGACGAGCTGCACCTTGTAGCCCGTCTCGGGGAGCGGGCTCGCGCCCTCGATGGCCAGGTGCGCAGCCTCGGCGAGCACGTCGTCGTCGAGTGTCGAGCCGGTCAGCAGCTCCTCGACGGCGCTGAGCCGCAAGGGAACCGGCGCCACGCCACCGATCGCGACACCGCACGACGTGACCGTGCCGGCGTCGTCGCGCACGACGCGGACCACCGCCTCGACGAGCGGCCACTCGGCCTCGAACCGGCTGATCGACCGGAAGTAGGCGGCCCGCTCGCCCGGAGCAGGAGGTGGCAGCGTGACGCGGGTCAGCACCTCGTCGTCGGCGAGCAGGTGGTCACGGCTGGGATCGGACCCGTCGCCGAGCACGTCGCCCACCCCGAGACCGTCACGCTGCGTCGTGTCGACGGTGGCGGCATACGTCAGCAGGGCCATCGCGAGGGACGACGGGTGCGGGTGGACGCACGGGGCGGTGTCGAAGGCGACGCCGTAGAGGTGGCGCCCGTCGCGCGCGGGGCAGCCGACGCCGCCCGACTTGAAGCACGACGTGTGCGGGTGCCGGAAGTACCAGCAGCGCGTGCGCTGGAGCAGGTTGCCACCGATGGTCGCGGCCGCACGCACCTGGGGCGTGGCCAGGCCCGCCGCCGTCAGCGCGAGCGCCGGGTAGTCGGCAGCGAGGTCGCGGGCCACGGTGGCCACCGTGACGCCGGCGCCGAGGCGCGTGCCGGCGTCGGTGCGCTCGACCGCGGCGAAGCCGGGGACCCCCGTCAGGTCGAGGACGTGCGGCGTGGCGCCCGTCGTGCGCAGCCGCTCCTGCAGGTCGGTGCCGCCGGCGCGGTAGACGAGATCGCCGGTGTCGTCGGGCCGCTCGTCGTATGCCGTGAGGATCGTGAGGCTCATCGCGTGACCTCCGTGCGGAGTCCCTCGAGCAGTCGGTCGGGCCGCACCGGGAGCGTCAGCGGTCGCCAGCCCGTGGCGTTGAAGATCGCGTTCCCGACGGAGGCCGCAGGGCTGACGGTGGCGACCTCGCCGAGGCCGACCCCACCGCCGGGCACGCGGTCCCAGCCCTCCTCGTGGAAGTGGATGTCGATCTCCGGGGTGTCGCCGAGCTGGGGGATGCGGTAGTCCTCGAGGTTGGCGGTCAGGGTGAGGCCGGTGTGCGGGTCGAGGACCTGGTTCTCGTAGAGCGCGAGCCCGATGCCCTGGATGATCGATCCCTCGCACTGGCTCCGGGCCAGGACGGGTGCGTGGATGCGGCCGACGGCGATGCCGCCGTGGACCCGGAGCACGCGGGTCTTCCCGGTGCGGGTGTCGACCTCGACCTCGGTGACATGCAGCGCCGCCGAGAAGCCGCGGCCGATCTGGATGCCGTTCATCGTCATCGGGACGGCTCGGAGACCACGGTCGCCCCCGCGCTTCGCCGTCGCCGACGCGCCGTCGGGGGCACGGCCGAGGTCGGTGCCGACCCGGTCCCGGAGGCTGGTGGCCGCCTCGACGGCGGTCGACCACAGTGACACCGTCGTGCGGCTGCCCCCGGACGCCGGGCCGTGGGCCGTGCCGCCGTGGGAGCGGCCGAGCCGGACCTCGACGTGGGACGGGTCGACGTCGAAGACACCGGCCACCGCCCGCGCGACGACCGTGCGGCTCCCGGTCCCCATGTCCTGCGCCGCCGTCGACGCGACCAGGTGTCCGGCCTGGACCGACACGACGACCTCGCAGTCGGGGTCG
Source organism: Terrabacter sp. P2_E3 (assembly GCF_056403915.1). Lineage (NCBI taxonomy): Bacteria > Bacillati > Actinomycetota > Actinomycetes > Micrococcales > Intrasporangiaceae > Terrabacter > Terrabacter sp. P2_E3. The sequence continues at coordinate 124,103 of NZ_JBFUEN010000007.1, read as the reverse complement.
ACGAGGTAGATCCAGTTGCCGGCAGCCACGCCGACGCCGCGCCGGAAACGCCCGGACTGGCTGCCCATGGCGGGTCGCCGCTCCCACGTCGGGAGCGCGCTGGCCCAGCGGTAGAGCGCCTGCCGCTTCTGGTTGCCGTCCCACTGGGCGCGCAGCCCGATCGGGTCGCGGCCGAAGCGGTGCGCGACCTCGTCGACGGTCTGCTCGAGCGACCAGGCGCTCGTCGGACCGCCGGGTCCCCGGAACGGCGCTCCGGGAGGCGCGTTCGTCACGACGTCGACGTCGCGGGCCAGGCGCGGGGTGCGCTCGTAGAGGAGCATCGAGAGGGCGGCCACGCTGTTGCCGATCGCGACCCCCGCGTGGCTGTCGGTGTCGACGACGAGCGCCTTGACGGCCTGCGTGTCGTCGTCGACGAGCATCGAGACGCGCGACCGGCTCCCCGGTCGGTTGCCGGTGCCGGTCAGCTCCTCGTGCCGGTCGAGCACGAGCCGTACCGGTCGACGCGCGAGGCGGCTCAAGGCGATCGCGCTCGTGGCCTCCGTCGTGAGCGAGAGCTTGGCCCCGAACCCCCCGCCGACGTGCTCGGCGACGACCTCCACCTGCGCGGGGTCGAGGTCGAAGCGGTCGGCGATGGCGTGCCGCATGAGGTCGACGCCCTGGGTGCTGAGCCAGACCCGCAGATGCTGTGGGTCGGTCCAGTCGGCGACGCAGGCGTGCGGCTCGAACGCCGTGTGCAGCTGGGCGGCGGTGTGGAACTCCAGCTCGACGAGGCCGCGTCTCCCGGCGGCGCGCGCGGCGCCGACGCGGCGTTTGGCGAGGGTGCCTAGGAAGGGGCTGCGCGAGGGTCCGTGGCGGTTGCCGTCCCAGGGTGCCGGCATCGACCCGCCCTCACCGGCGGACGGCGCGGCTTTGCGCTCGCCCCGGGTCGGGTAGACGAGCGGGGCACCCGGGCGCACGGCCACCTCGGGGTCGAGCACGAAGTCGTGGGCCGTCACGGGCACGACGAGCTCGCGCGCGACCCGGCGCGCCTCGGCGAGGGACTCCGCCGCGACGACGGCGATCGGCTGCCCGGCCCAGCGCACGCGTCGGTCGTCGCCGAGGACGTCGAGGCCGACGACGCCGTCGGGGAAGCGGATCGGGCCGACGGTCCCGGCTGCCACGTCGGAGCGCCGGATCGCGGCGTGCAGCATGCCGGGCAGGACGACGTCGGTCGTGTAGACCGCCGCGCCGGTGACCTTGGCCGGGGCGTCGACGCGCTCCACGTCACCGACCCCGCCGTCGTGTTCGCCGCGGCACGCGGCCGCGACGGCGCGGTAGATGCCCTCGTAGGAGCCGCACCGGCACAGGTGTCCGGCGAGCGCCTCGGCGATGACCTCGCGGCTCGGGCCGTCCGGCTCGTCGGCACCGTGCTCGGCCCGCCACCGGTCGTGGAAGGCGACGGCGTCGACGACGAACCCCGGTGTGCAGTAGCCGCACTGGAGCCCGTCGTGGTGGGCGAAGGCGCGTTGCACGGGGTGGAGGTCGTCGCCGTCGGCGAGGCCCTCGACGGTCGTGACGCTCGCGTCGCGCAGCCGGGTGGCAGGGGTGAGGCAGCCGAGCACCGGTTCGCCGTCGACGAGCATCGTGCACGCACCGCAAACCCCGCTCCCGCAGACGAGCTTGGTGCCGGTCAGCCCGAGGCCGTCGCGCACGACGTCCACGGCCGACTCCGTGCCGTCGACGTCGAGCACCCGCGCCTCGTCGTTGACCGTGGTGGTGAGCTCCATGAGGGCCTCCTGCGGCTGCGTCTCGACGAGACGGTGCGCCACGACGCTACCTCCGGGACCGGCCCGGGCGCGATGATGGTGTCGAGGGCTCGTGCTCGGGGCCGATGCACGGCCCCGACGAGCCGATCCGGGCGACGAGGAGGGTGCGGTCATGCGCATCGCGGTGCTGGGCACGGGCGGGATCGGCGGCTACTTCGGCGGGCGGCTCGCGGCGTCCGGGCACGACGTCACGTTCGTCGCGCGCGGTGCCCATCTCGAGGCCATCCGCGACCACGGCCTCGTCGTGACGAGCGTCGCCGGCGACGTCACCGTCGAGCCGGCACAGGTCACCGACGACGTGGCCTCGATCGGGGTGGTCGACGTGGTCCTGCTCGCCGTCAAGACGTGGCAGCTCCCACCGGTCCTCGCGTCGCTGCCCTCCCTCGTCGGCCCCGACACCGCCGTCGTCACGACCCAGAACGGCGTCGAGGCGCCCGACCAGGTCGCCGGCGTCGTCGGACGCGCCGCCGTGCTGCCCGGCATCGCCAAGATCTTCGCGTTCATCGACGGCCCCGGCCGCATCACGCACGCCGGCGGTCCGGCCTCGCTGGCCTTCGACGAGTGGTCGGCCGCTCCCGGCGCCGCCTCCGACCGGGTCACGCGGCTGCGCGAGGCCGTCACGGCGTCCGGCGCCGTCTCGCCCGTACCCGACGACATCTGGGCCGAGCTGTGGTCCAAGATGCTCTTCGTCGTGCCCTTCGGTGGCCTCGGTGCCGCCCTCGACGCGACCATCGGCGAGCTCCGCTCGCAGCCGCCCCGTCGCGCGCTCCTGCAGGACGCGATGCGGGAGGTGGAGACGCTGGCCCGGGCCCGCGGCATACGCCTGCCCGAGCGCGTCGTCGCGGGCACGATGGCGTTCGTCGACGACCAGCCGGCCGACGCGACGACCTCGCTCCAGCGCGACCTGCTCGAGGGCAGGCCGTCCGAGCTCGACGCGTGGACGGGCGCCGTCGTGCGCCTCGCCGGCGAGTCGGGTGTCGACGTCCCGCTGCACCGGCTGCTCCTCGAGGTGCTCACGTCACGCCACCCGGGAGCGCTGCTCGGCTGACCCCGGGACCCCGCCCCTGGCGTACGCCCTCGGCGGGCGCGGCGCGGTCGTGACGGTCAGAGGTCGGGGCGGCACACCCCACGGCCGAGGATCGCCAGCCCGCGCCGGTCCCCGTCGGCCGGTCCGGCACCGGCGCCGCCCGTCAGCGACATCAACTGCGACCCGTCGGAGACGTGGTTGAGCCCGAGGACGTGACCGATCTCGTGCTCGACGACGGCCCGCGCGGAGTCCCGGCGACCCGCCGCGAGCAGGTCGTCCATGGCCTTGGCATCGAGCCAGACGGAGCCGGTGACGTAGACGAGGGCCCCGTCGCCGGCCGCGCGCGGCGTGCTCCCGCCGAGACCGACCGTGCCGCCCGCGAGCCGCGGGATCTGGTCGGGCGTCGCGAACGCGATGTAGACGGGCGCCCAGCGGTCGCCGTAGCGGTCCGGCTGGTACGGGTCGCGCTCGGGCGCCGGCGCCTCGTCGGTCAGGCCGTCGTCGACGAAGCGCAGCCCGCTCGCCTCCGACATCGTCGCCACGGCCTCGCGCACGAGGGCGTCGCCGCTCGGCGGCAGGCCGACCGTGCTCGTCGTGAAGTGGATCGGCCGGCAGGGGTCGTAGGCCACCGGGTCCGTGCCGTTCGCCTGCATCCGCATGAACGTGTAGCCGCCCGTGCCGCCGGGCATCGTCGGCGGGGCGCCGAGCGGGGCCTGGGCGGCGCCGATGCCCGCGGGCGGCGAGTCGACGCCGAAGCCGTGCCGCGAGTCGAACGGTCGGGCCTGCCACAGCCAGAGCGGGACCACGACGGCCAGGACGGTGAGGACCACGGCGCCGAGCCACGCGGGCCGACGGCCGCGGGACGCGCTCGCGCCGGTGGCTCGGTGCCGACCGGGTGCGCGGACGAGGGACCCCTGACGCATGTCTTGCATGGTGCCGTGAACCGTCCGTCCTGTCGCCCCGAGAGCGTTCGCTAGCCGGCGCCTCACGCGCGACTCCTCATCCCGTACCCAACGGGACGCTGCCTCGGGCGCCCACATGGGCGTCGGCTAGGTTCTGCGTCCGTGGAGTGGTTCGAGGCAGTGCGCGAGCGGGTCGTCCCGGCGACGGGCGACGTCGCCCTGGCGGCGCCTCGCCTGCTCGTCGTCCTCGGCGTCGCGCTCGTGCTCGTCGCCGTCGAGCCCCTCTGGCGGGTCGTCCGGCTCGCCGTCACCCTCGTGCACGAGCTCGGTCACGCCGTCGTCGGGGTGCTCGTCGGCCGCCAGTTCACCGGCTTCGTCCTCCGGGGCGACATGTCCGGCCACGCCGTGACCCGGGGCCCCGTGCGCGGCGCCGGTCGCGTCGCGTCGACGTGGGCCGGCTACCCGATGCCGGCGCTGCTCGGCGCCGCGATGGTGTGGGCGGCCGAGCGCGGCTGGGCGGCCCCGGTCGTCACGGCCGGCTTGGCCGTCCTGCTCTTCGCCCTCGTCCGGGTCCGCTCGGCGCTCACCGTCGTCGTCATGGCCGTCGCCATCGCCGGCTCGGCGGCGCTGTGGTGGTGGCGCGACGACGCGCTCCAGACCCAGGTCCTCGTCGGACTCGGCGTCGTCCTCGTCATCGGCGCGTGGCGCCACCTCGTGGCCGTGCTCCAGGACCGGAGCAGCGGCAGCGACCCCGGGGTCCTCGCCTCACTGACCCACCTGCCCCGTTCCGTCTGGAACGTCTCGTTCGTCGTCATGTGCGCTCTCGCGACGTGGGTCGTCACCGCCGAGGTCGTCGCCACCCTGCGCTGAGCGGTGGACGGCGGCACCGACGATCGACGCACCGAGAAATGGGTAAGCGGTGCTCGGGTGGGGCCAGGGGGAGCCACCCGAACCACCTCGGGGGCACGCCGCATCCGGTGCATGGATGACCGCGGCAGCGGCCCGGCGGCATATACAGGGGGACCCAGGTATGCCGTCGGGCTGGGCCGCCCTCGAACGCGTCGTCGCGCTGCGGCGCGTCGCGTCGGTTCGCGTCAGTTCAGTTCGCGTCAGTTCAGGCTGAAGGGCGGGATCGGCGCCCGGCCCACCGCGCCCAGCGCGGAGGCGAACTCCCGCTCGCGCCGGACGAGCCGGATGCCGAGGCGCAGGCGGGACTCCGTGTCGCTGCTCGCGAGGAGGCGCTGGCGGTCGGCCACGTCGAGGCTCACGGTGTCCGGCACGGCATACGCCAGGGACCGGTCCTCGGTGGGGAGCTCCGGCTCGGCTCCGGTGGCCGCAGCGAAGGCGGTGAGCTCGGCGCGCAGCCGCGCCGCGAGGACGGTGATGGCCGGGACGTCACCGTCGGGCTCGGGCAGCCACGTGATGCGGGCCGTGGTGTACGGGGTGCCGGCGGACTCGTCGATCGCGTCGAGGCGGAAGCGGTCGGTGCCCTCCGAGACGGCGAGGAAGCGCTCGCCCTCCAGGGCTGCCGCTTGGACCAGCAGGGCACCGCAGCCGACGGGGTGCAGGGCGCGCACACCGTCGTCACCGACCTCGAAGCCCTCGCGGATCGCGATGACCCCGAAGACGGGCAGACGCTCGTCCTGGCCGTCGAGCAGGTCCTTGAGCAGCTGGACGTAGCGCGGTTCGAAGATCTGCAGCGGCATCCGCGCACCGGGCATGAGCACGGTGCCGAGTGGGAAGAGCGGCAGGGTCGCCATGGAAGCCAGACTAGGTCGGAACGGCGACCGTGGCAGGTGGGCTGTCGAGCCCTGGGTGCCCGGTGGGGCGCTCGGTCCCGACGCTCAGTCGCGGACTCCGGACGGCATGGCCTGGGTGGCGCCGAGCTGGTCGGCGGTCACGGCCGGGCCCGAGCCGGTGCGCTGTCCCGGGTCGCGGACCTCGCCGTGGAGCTCCTCCACCTCGTCGAGCATCTCGGCGGGCGAACCGTTGATGGCCGTCGCGAGACCCAGGGCCAGACCGCGCAGCTCTTGGTCGCCGAGGCCGAGGCGGACCGCCACGGCGGCGGCGTTGGCCGGACGCTTCTCGGGGTCCTTCTCGAGACACTCGGCGATGAGGTCGCGCAGGTCCTCGGGGACGTCGTCGGGCAGCGGCGGGGGCGGCTCGTTGACGTGGCTCAGGGCCGTGGCGATGGGGGTGCCGCGGTCGAAGGGGCGCTTGCCCACGAGCATCTCGTGGCCGACGACGCCGAGGGCGTAGAGGTCGCTCGCGCCCGTGGCCGCGTGGCCGAGGGCCTGCTCGGGGCTGATGTAGTTGGGCGTGCCGAGCATCTCGCCGTGCTGGGTGTGCCCGGACGCGTCGAGGGCGCGCGCGATGCCGAAGTCGGTGAGCTTCACGAGGCCGTCCTCGCGGACCATGATGTTGGCCGGCTTGATGTCGCGGTGCACGACGCGGGCCTCGTGGGCGACGCCGAGCGCGAGCGCGGCCTGGCCCATGATCGAGCGGACCTCGGCTGGAGGCAGCGGGCCGCGCTGGTTGAGCACGGCCGAGAGCGGCTCACCGGAGACGAGCTCCATGACGAGAAAGGCGAGACCCTGGTCCTCGCCGTAGTCGAAGACCGTCGCGATGTTCGTGTGCAGCAGCGCCGCGGAGTGGACAGCCTCGTCGCGGAAGCGGAGCGCGAAGAGCCGCTCGTGGTCGGCGTCGGGACGCATGACCTTGACCGCGACCTCGCGCCGCAGCACCGAGTCGGTGCCGGCCCAGACGTCGGCCATGCCACCGGAGGCGATGCGGCTCACCAGGTGGTAGCGGTCGCCGAGCACGAACCCTTCCTGCAGGCGGTTCATGTCAGTGGCACCGGGGCCTTTCGGTCTGAAGGTGCACGTCAGTTGACATCTCAGGGGCCTTCGTCAGCGGTCATGGTACGGGACCCGGCGATGATTGAACATTCACGGGTTTGGTCTCTGCTGAACCGTGCCCCCGGGCACGGCTCCCGCCTACATACCCCTCGGGTCAGCGCCTCGAACACCCGTTTTTGTGGCGCGTACGCCGATGCCCGGCGGCACACGATGGCGTATGCCGCCGGGCCGGGTCGGTCGTCGACGTGGCCTGGGTGGGTCCATGGGACGACGGGTCGAGCGAGGCGATCAGGCGGGGCGACCAGGCGGTGCCACGCGGGGTCAGGCGGGACGGCGCCGGTTCGTCGAGGCGATGAGGAGGCCACCCGCGACGACGACCGCTGCGGCGACGCCGAGACCGACCACGGGCAGGTCGGACGGCTGGGGCGTGGGCAGGACGATCCGGCGCGACACGGGTGCGACGACGGCGGATGTGCCCTGCTCGGCGGAGTTCGCCGATCCCGCGCCGGAAGCGGAGGACGCAGAGGATGCAGACGACGCGTCGGTGCAGGACACGACGGACCCGCCACCGACGTAGCCGCAGCTCGTCGACACGGACGAGGGCTGCGAACCGGAGACCGGATCGGGTCGCTCGGAGGCGAGGACCGGCCCGGCGACGGCCAGACAGACGATAGCGGAGGTGCCGAGCGCAGCGGCTGAGCGACGACCGAGTCGAGTGCTGGTGGAGGACTGACTGGACATGTGGCGCTCCTTTCACGTGGAGAGTCGACCCCGCACGGCCGCGCCATGGACCGCGATCGCTCCCGGGGGCGCCGGGCCTTCGAGGATTCCGTCGGGCCGTGACCGGAGCTGATCGAGCTGGGTGACAGGCAGACGCTCGATGGGGCGGTCAGATACCGAATTCGTCTGGTGTTGTGGTAGATCTCGGCGCGAGGGGGGAACCGTCGCCTCCGCTTCGCTCCGGCTCCTCCCAAATCCGCCTGCTCCATACGCGTGAAGACGAGGGCCCCCAGACAGCACGAAGGGCCCCGACCACATAGGTCGGGGCCCTCGTCTTCACGCGTGCGCGAGGGGGGATTTGAACCCCCACGCCCTTTCGGACACTGGCACCTGAAGCCAGCGCGTCTGCCATTCCGCCACTCGCGCGTGACAAGCAGACAGTGTGCTGTATGAGGCCCGCTATCGCCAAACCGGGCCCACGCTCAGCCGGCCACCTGCTCCGCGAACGTCCCTTCCAGACCGTCGAGGACGGTCGTGCGACGGCCGATGGAAGGCGTGATGGTGCTGCGTCCGGTGGGGTGATCACGCCACCGGAGGCAGGACCATCACGCACACCAAAGCGCGCGTGCTGCTCAGGAGCGGGACCGGGCGCCGCCGTGCGGCTCGCCCAGCCGGTAGTCGGGCGTGGCGAACCCGCCGCCGAGCACCCCGGGCGGACGGCTCGGGTCGCGCTGCTCGACGCCCGCGGCATACGCCTCCGCGTCGTCCTGCGGGTCGAAGCCGATCGCGAGTCCGGGCGCCAGGTCGACCCGGCGCCGCGTGTTGCGCGAGACGCCCCACACGACGTGGTGACCACCGGCCGACGTCGTCAGCGTCGCGAGCACGAGCCGCGCCATGTCGTCGGGGGAAAGCCACGACTGGAGCGAGCGCGGGCCGCCCGGCGCGTCGTCGAAGGTCATGATCCGGGCGCTGACGACCGTCATCGCGAAGCGGCCGGCATACAACCCACCGAGCGCCTCGAGCGCCGCCTTGCTGACGCCGTAGTACGTGTCGGGCGCGGGGAGCGGCATGCCCTCGGCGGCACCCGGCGAGTCCACCGGCACGTAGCCGGCCGCGTGCACCGAGCTCGCGAGGAGCAGCCTCGTCACCCCCGCCCGCTGCGCCGCCTCGCACACGGCGTGCGTGCCGTCGATGTTGACGGCGAGGATCTCGGCCCAGGACCGCTCGTCGGAGTGTGCGCCGAGGTGCACGACGAGGTCGGCGCCGGCGAACGCCGCCGCGTGGCCGTCGACGTCGCGCAGGTCGCACTCCACGGCTCGCTCGGTCGCGGTGTCGACGTCGCGGACGACGACCCCGAGGCCGTCGCAGAGGACGAGCCGGTGGCCGGCCGCGCGCAGTCGCGGGCGCAGCGCCGTCGCGATGCGCCCGGCGGCTCCGGTCAGCGCGATGAGGGCCACGTCAGCAGCCTCCCCGACCGGGCGACAAGCGTCAGAGGCCGTCGACGACGACGGCAGCCATCTCCATGCACGACTGGTGCGTCTTGGGGCTGATCTTCAGCGGGTCGAGGTGCAGGCCCGGTGCGAGCATCGGGTCGTAGGGGATGTCGACGACCGCGCGCACCCACTGCTCGAAGTGCTCGCGGGTGTGCACGCCGGCGCCGACGTCGTTGCCCTTGGCCGACGTGTGCGAGATGACGCAGACGGCGTTGCGCACGAGGTCGCCCCGGCCCATCGCGACGAGCGCGTCGAGGTTCTTGGCCGCGACGACCGACGTGTCGTCCTTGAGCGACGTCGCGAAGACGAGCATGTCGGCGCGGGCTGCGGCCGCGAGCCAGTTCGGCGACAGACGGTTGTTGCCGGTGTCGACGACGATCATCCGGTAGAAGCGTGAGAGCTGCGTGTGGAGGTTCTCGAACTCCGACTCACCGATGATGCGCATCGCCTCGTCGTCGTCGGCCGAGGCCAGCACGTCGAAGCTCAGGCCCCGCTGCTCGCGCACCCAGTGCTCGAGCTCGGACGTGCCGGCGTTGGGGTCGTTGGCGATCGTCGGCAGGGCACCGAGCAGGTCGACGACCGTGCGGTGGTGGCTCTGCGACGGTGCGCGCATGCCGAGGGTGCCCTCGGTCTCGTTGTTGTCCCACGCGAGCACCGAGCCCGAGCGGTAGCGGCCGAGGTAGCTCGCGAGCATCAGCGTGACGAGGGTCTTGCCGCCGCCGCCCTTGGTGTTGATGACCATGATCGTCTTGCGGCCGTTGAGCGGGCGGGCGATCCGGTCGATGCGGTCGCGCTCGAGCATCTCCTTGACGCTCGGGCCGAGGCCGAACGCCTTGCGCAGGCCGGAGTTGGCCTTGACCTTCTGGCGCTCACCCTTCGACCGGGCCGTGATGAGGTCCTCGGCGCTCGGGCGGTCGGAGTTGCCGGTGCGCGCCGCGGGGGTCAGGTCGTAGGACGGCTCCGCAGGGGACTCGACGTCGTGGCCGAGCTCGGCAGCCGCGGCGGCCACGTCGGGGTCGACGGCCGGCCGGGCGGCATACGCCTGCTGCGCCGCGGAGTGGTCGGTGGACGCCGCGGCCGCGGGACCGGGCACGGTGCCCGCCGCGTAGTCCGCGAGGCTCGCCCCCGCGGGGGTCCACCCGGTGTACGTCTCCTCGGGCTCGTCGCTGCTCGCGGCCGGCCACTCGGCGGTACCGGGGTCGGAGGGCTGCCAGTCGGTCCACGAGTTCGTCGCGCCGGAGGCGCCGGACGTGTCCGAGGCGCCCTGGGTCGAGCCGTTCTGGGCGTGGCCGTTGAGCTCGTGGGCGTCGCCGGCGGCGCTCTCGCCGCCGTACTCATAGGAGGCGGGCCAGTCGTCGGAGGCCGATGCTGCGTCGCCGGCGGCGACGGTCGGGATGGCACCGGTGTCGCCGGACTGCCAGGAGGTGTCCTCCCACGTCGAGCTCCACGGGTCGGCCGGCGCCTCGTCGGGCTGGGCCGCGCCGGCGGTCGCCGTCGGGATGGGAAGGGCGAAACCACCCGGGATGGAGTTGTTCGCCGAGAAGCCGGGGATGCCCTGGCTCTCGGTGTTTCCGGTCTCGTCCTTGCTCATCGAGCGCTCCTTGCTGGCCTAACCACGTGCGGGAACCCGCCGCGGGACCCCGGGTGATCGTCCCATGCTTCCGTCGCACATCAAACCCGCCGACCGGGGCTCACGGGGGCGAAACGGACGTTTCGCGGCACCCCGCGCCGACTGTCGGTTGGAGGCTCGGGGTGCTGACCCGGTTACGATGAAGCGCCCGACAGGAGCGCTCACCAAGGAGGAGGAGACGGCGTGGGAATCATCAACCGTGTCGAGCACGGTCTCGCCAAGGCTGTCCACGGTGCCTTCGCCAAGGCGTTCAAGTCCGAGGTGCAGCCCGTCGAGATCGCCTCGGCGATCCGCCGCGCCATGGACGACCGGGCGGCGCTGCTCGGCCACGGCCGGGCCATGGTGCCCAACCTCTACACGATCGAGCTGAGCCAGACCGACTACGAGCGGCTCGGCGACTATGAGGACGACCTGTCCGACGACCTCGTCGCCGCGGCGCAGGAGCACGCCGACTCGCAGGGCTACCAGCCCGGCGGCCCCCTCGAGGTCGCGCTCGTCGAGGGCGAGGGGCTCGAGACCGGTGTCTTCCGCGTGCGCCCGGCCACCGCCAAGCAGGCCGGGCGCGAGTCCGCCGCCCGCGAGCCGGCCCCGGCCGCACCGCGGCCGCAGACCACCAACGGCACGGCCATCGACGAGGCCCCGGTCCACCGCCCGGCACCCCGCTCCAACCCGTCCGCCCGTCCGTGGCTCGACATCGGCGGCGACCGCTACCCCCTCCTCGGCAGCCTGACGACGCTCGGCCGCGACGAGACCGCCGACATCGTCATCGACGACCCCGGGGTGTCCCGCCGCCACAGCGAGATCCGCGTGACGACCGACGGCCCGCACCTCGTGACCTCGATCCGCGACCTCAACTCCACCAACGGCACCTTCGTCAACGGCGAGCGCGTCTCGAGCCAGCGGCTCCAGGACGGCGACCGCCTGACGATCGGCCGCACGTCCGCGACCTTCCGCGCCGGACGCCGGTGAGCGCGATGACCCCCTTGGACGGCCCTCCGCTGATGACATCTGGTGACGCATGAGTGAACTCACCCTGACCCTGCTGCGGCTGGGTCTGCTCGCGCTGCTGTGGATCTTCATCTTCAGCGTCGTCGGCGTGCTGCGCACCGACATCTACGGCACGGCGGTGAGCCGTCGCGGGCAGCGCAAGGCGCTCAAGCAGGCCGCGAAGCAGGACCGCAAGGCGGCCCCGAGACGTACGCCTTCCCCGGCGGCCGTCGGTGCCGGCGCGGCGGGTGCCGCCGCCGTCACCCCCGAGGCGCCCGCTCGCAAGGGTCGCCGCGGCAAGGGCAACCCGACGACGCTCGTCGTCACCGAGGGCCCCCTGACCGGGACGTCGCTGCCCCTGCGCAGCGGCGGCATCCTCATCGGGCGCAACCCCGAGTGCGCCCTCGTCCTCGACGACGACTACGCCTCGGGCCGCCACTGCCGCATCCATCCCGACCCGTCGGGCCGCGACGGCTGGGTCGTCGAGGACCTCGGCTCGACGAACGGCACCTTCATCGGACGTGACCGGCTGACCGGGGCGCGACCCGTCGAGATCGGCACCACCCTGCGGATCGGCAAGACCGTCCTCGAACTGCGAGGCTGACCGGATGGCCATCGCTCTGCGCTATGCCGCGCGCTCCGACCTCGGCCTGGGACCCAAGTCCCGCAACGAGGACTCGGGGTATGCCGGGCCCAACCTGCTCGTGCTCGCCGACGGCATGGGCGGCCACGCCGCAGGCGACGTCGCCAGCTCGATGATCGTCGGCGAGCTCGCCCCGCTCGACGAGGAGGACGTGACCGCCGACCAGGCGATCCCGCTCCTGGAGGAGGCCCTCCACGCGGCGAACGCCAAGCTCACCAAGGCGATGCGGGAGAACGCCGACCTCGCCGGCATGGGCAGCACGACCATCGTCATGCTGCGCACCGGCAACAAGCTCGCCATGGCGCACATCGGCGACTCGCGGGCGTTCATGCTCCGCGGCGACACGTTCTCGCAGATCACGAAGGACCACTCCTTCGTCCAGCAGCTCATCGACGAGGGCCGCATCTCCAAGGAGGACGCCGGCCACCACCCGCAGCGCTCGGTCGTGACCCGGGTCATGACCGGCCAGCCCGACGACGAGCCCGACACCTCGCTGCGCGAGGCCAAGATCGGCGACCGCTTCCTGCTCTGCTCCGACGGCCTGTCCGACTTCGTCGGCGCCGACGTCATCGAGGAGATCCTCCGTGAGGCGCGCACGCCCGACGAGGCCGCCGACCGGTGCATCGAGGTCGCCCTCAAGGCCAGCACCCGCGACAACGTCACGGTCATCGTCGCCGAGGTCGTCGACGCCGACGGTGACGACCTGCCCACCACCGTGCCCCAGGTCGTCGGCGCCGCCGGCAAGCGGATGCGGGGCCGCACCCGTGCGATCCCGACGAGCCCTGCCGAGAAGGCCGCCGCCCTGTCGCGCGAGGCCACGGGCCGCGCCGAGCCCGACGACGACTCGCTCGAGCTCGCCGAGGACCACACGCGCTCGCGCCGGTCCAAGATCGTGCTGCGCACCATCGGCGTCATCGTCGTCGCTGCGATCCTCGTCGGCGGCGGGTATGCCGCCTGGGCCTGGTCGCAGAAGCAGTACTACGTCGCGACCGACGGAGCGCACGTCGCGATCTTCCGCGGCGTCTCCCAGGACCTCGGACCGATCAGCCTCTCCCACGTCGAGTCGCCGTCCGACGTCCTCGTCTCCGACCTGCCGAGCGACGTCCAGGCCTCGGTCGGCAACACGATCCCCGCGCGCGACCTCGCCGACGCACTCGTCAAGGTCGCTGCGTTGCGCGGCGAGGCGGAGCGCTGCCAGCGCCTCGCCGCCACCGGCACGCCGTGCGGCACGTCGCCGACACCGACGCCGGTGCCCACGACACCCCCGACGACGCCGAGCCCGAGCACGACGCTGCCGATCCCGCGGCCGTCGACGTCGCGCCCGAACCCGTCGATCACGACGCCGCCGGCCGTGGCCGCGCCCGCCGTCCGCCTCGTGGCACCCCTGGGGAGCCTCGCGTGACGACGACCGTCGAGCCCCTGACCCCGCGGACGCGCCGCGGCGCCGAGCTGATGCTCCTGATCCTCGCGATCGGCATCGTGCTGCTCGCCTGGGTCACGACCGACCTCAACCGCAACGGCACGGTGCCGGCCAACATCATCCCGATCGCCGGCGGCTTCACCGCGCTCGTGCTTGCCGTCCACCTCGTGCTGCGCTGGAAGGCGGCCTACGCCGACCCGGTGCTCCTGCCGATCACGACCGTGCTCAACGGGCTCGGGCTCGTCATGATCCACCGCCTCGACCTCGCCCGCGGCAAGCTCGGCACCGACGGTGACGCCTATCGCCAGATCATCTGGACGACGCTCGCCGTGGCCCTCGCCGTGGCCGTCCTCTTCGTGCTGCGCGACCACCGCCTGCTCCGCCGCTACACCTACGTGACGATGGCCGTCGGCTTCGTGCTGCTCCTGCTGCCGCTCGTCCCCGGCATCGGCCGCACGATCAACGGCTCCCAGATCTGGATCTCGATCGGCCCGCTCAACTTCCAGCCGGGGGAGTTCGCCAAGATCGCCCTCGCGATCTTCTTCGCCGGCTACCTCGTGCAGACCCGTGACGTGCTCTCCCTCGCCGGCAAGAAGGTCCTCGGCTTCACCTTCCCGCGCGGGCGCGACCTGGGCCCGATCCTCGTCGCGTGGGTGCTCGCGCTGCTCGTCCTCGTCTTCCAGAAGGACCTCGGCTCGGCGCTGCTCTTCTTCGGTCTCTTCGTCGCGATGCTCTACGTCGCCACCGAGCGCGTCTCGTGGATCGCCATCGGCCTGCTGCTCTTCGCCGCGGCCGTCGCCTTCGCCCTGTCGGCCTTCACGCACTTCCAGAAGCGCGTCGACCTGTGGCTCGACCCCTTCTCGCCGGACAACCTCGAGCGGTCCAACCAGCTGGCCAACGGCCTGTGGGGCATGGCCTCCGGCGGTCTCACCGGCACCGGGCTCGGCGCGGGTCGGCCCTACCTGACGTCCTTCGCCGAGAGCGACTTCATCTTCCCGAGCCTCGGGGAGGAGCTCGGCCTCTTCGGGTCCGTCGCGATCATCGTGCTCTACCTCATCTTCTGCGAGCGCGGCATCCGCACCGCCCTCGGCGTGCGTGACGGCTTCGGCAAGCTGCTCGCCATCGGCCTGTCGTTCTCCGTCGCCTTCCAGCTCTTCATCGTCATCGGCGGCGTCACGCGGGTCATCCCGCTGACCGGCCTCACGACGCCCTTCATGTCGCTCGGTGGCTCGTCCCTGCTCGCGAACTGGGTGATCATGGCGCTGCTGCTGCGCATCTCCGACCAGGCCCGAAGGCCGATGCCCGAGATCCCCGTGGGTGTCGCCGCCGACGAGCCGGCCCCGGCCGAGGTGACCCAGGTGGTGAGGCTGACGTGAACACCCCCATCCGCCGCCTGTCCGTGGTCATCGCCGCGCTCTTCACCGCCCTCCTCGTCGCGGCGACGATGGTGCAGTTCACGCAGGCGAAGACGCTCAACGGGATGGCGTCCAACAAGCGCACCCTGCTCGACAGCTACTCCCGCGAGCGCGGGTCGATCATCGTCGGCGGCCAGGCCGTCGCGAAGTCGGTGCCCGTCCAGGACCAGTACCGCTTCCTGCGCACCTACCCCCAGGACGAGCTGTACGCCCAGATGACCGGCTTCTACTCGTATGCCGTAGGCGCCCCCTACGGTCTCGAGCACGCCTCCGACGACCTGCTGTCGGGCGATGCCGACACCCTCTTCGTGCGGCGCGTCACCGACCTCATCACGGGTCGCAAGACGTCCGGCGCCACGATCGAGCTGACGATCGACCCCAAGGCACAGGCTGCGGCCGACAAGGCCCTCGGCGACAACAAGGGCGCCGTCGTGGCCCTCGACCCGAAGACCGGGGCGATCCTCGCGATGGTGAGCCACCCGTCCTACGACCCCAACCCGCTCTCGAGCCACGACCTCACCAAGGCCTCCAAGGCCTGGCAGACGCTGTCCAACGACAAGGACAAGTCCTACCTCAACCGCACCATCAACGGCGTCTACCCGCCCGGGTCGACCTTCAAGGTCATCACGGCGGCCGCCGCACTCGAGAACGGCGTCGTCAGTGACGAGAACTCCTCCGTGCCCGGCCCCGCCGAGCTCGACCTGCCGCTGACGAGCACCAACCTGCCCAACGAGGACGGCCGCCCCTGCGGGCCGGGCGACAAGACGACGCTCATCCACGCGCTCGAGATCTCGTGCAACACGACGTTCGGCTCCCTGGGACTCGAGCTCGGTGGCGAGAAGATCCGCGCCCAGGCCGCGAAGTTCGGCTTCGGTGACGCCCTCCAGATCCCGATGCGCGTCTCGGTGAGCTCGGTCCCGGCCGACCTCAACGCCCCGCAGGCCGCCCAGGCCGCGATCGGGCAGTACGACGTGCGCACCACGCCGCTCCAGATGGCCATGGTCGCGGCCGGCATCGCCAACCAGGGCCGGGTCATGACGCCCTACCTCATCGACTCCGTGCGCAGCGCCAACCTCGACATCATCGAGTCGACGCCCGACCCGGTGGAGCTGTCGCAGGCGACGTCCGAGCAGACCGCCTCGACCCTGACCAAGATGATGGTCTCCGTCGTCGACCACGGCAGCGGCGCGCGGGCGCAGATCGACGGCGTCGAGGTCGCGGGCAAGACCGGCACCGCGCAGCACGACCCGGGCAAGCCCCCGCACGCGTGGTTCATCTCGTTCGCACCGGCCACCGACGCCAAGATCGCCGTCGCCGTCGTCGTCGAGGACGGCGGCGTCACGGGCAGCGAGATCGGCGGTGGCCGCGTCGCCGCCCCGATCGCCCGCCAGGTCATGGAGGCGGTGCTGGGCCGATGACCCTCTCCACCGGCGCGACCCTCGGCGGTCGCTACACCCTCGGCACGGCCATCGCCTCGGGCGGCATGGGCACCGTCTGGGAGGCCATCGACGAGGTGCTCCGGCGTCCCGTCGCCGTCAAGGTCATGCGCCCGCAGGGCCCCGAGGACGACGCGTTCCTCGAGCGCTTCCGCGACGAGGCCAGGGGCAGCGCCTCGCTCCACCACCCCAACATCGCGTCCGTCTTCGACTACGGCGAGGAGGACGGCACGGCCTACCTCGTCATGGAGCTCGTGCCGGGACGCACGCTCGGCGAGATCATCCGCGAGAGAGACGGCGGTATGCCGGCCGAGGAGGTGCGCTCGCTGCTCGGCCAGGCCGCCCTGGCCCTGTCGGCGGCCCACGAGGCCGGCGTCGTGCACCGCGACGTCAAGCCCGCCAACATCATCGTCACGCCCGAGGGGCAGGCCAAGCTCACCGACTTCGGGATCGCCCGGGTCGGTGACGGGTCGGGGCACACCCTGACCGGTGAGGTGCTGGGCACTCCCGACTACATCAGCCCGGAGCAGGCCCTCGGCGAGCCGGCGACGGCCTCGAGCGACATCTACTCCCTCGGCGTCGTGGCGCACGAGATGATCACCGGCCGCAAGCCCTTCGACATGGGCACGCCCGTGGCGACCGCGATCGCGCAGGTCAACGACGCGCCGCCCGAGCTGCCCTCGACGGTGCCCCTGGACCTGCGGGAGGTCGTCGACGCGTGTCTCGCGAAGTCCGCGTCCGACCGCCCGGCCGACGCGCGAGCGGTGGCGGAGGCCGCCGGGGTGCCGCTCGGGTCCCTGCCCGGGGTCACGCCACCTCCGCTGGCAGCCGACTCCACGACCGTCATCCCCGCGGCCGACCCGACCCGCGCGCTGGCCGGCACACCGGCTGCGGGAGCCAGCCGCGCCGGTGCCTCTGCGGCCGGACTCGTCTCTGCCGCACGGGAGCTCGTCGGCGCCGAGCGTCGCGGTCCGTTCGCGCGCCCGTCGGAGACCGCCACGGAGCCTTCTGCGGGACGTCGCTGGGCCTGGCTGGCCGTCCCGGCCGTCGCCCTCGTGGCGTGGGGCGCCTTCGCGCTGGGCAGCGTCATGAACGGCGCCGCCGGGAGCCCGGCCGCCCGGCCGACGTCCCCCGCGACCACCACCCCGACCACCACCCCGGCCACGTCCGCGGCTCCGACTCCGACTCCGACCGCGAGCGCCTCCCGGGCGACCACGACGGCTGCACCGACCCGCTCGGCGACGAAGGCCACCGCCGCCACGAAGCAGACGAGCACCAAGCCGCAGCCCGCCCATGCCGGCAAGGGCAAGGGAAAGGGCAAGGGCAAGTGACATGACCGACCAGCCCGAGCAGCGCGATCCAGGCGCCCGACGAGTGGACCAGGATGACCCAGCACCCGAACGAGCAGAGGCCAACGACGTGAGCACCGCACCCCGTGTCCTCGGCGGACGCTACGAGGTCGGCGAGCTCATCGGTCGGGGCGGCATGGCCGACGTCCACCTGGGCCATGACACGCGGCTCGGTCGTCAGGTCGCGATCAAGATGCTGCGCTCGGACCTCGCCCGCGACGCGAACTTCCTCATGCGTTTCCGGCGCGAGGCGCAGTCGGCAGCCGGGCTCAACCACCCGGCGATCGTCGCGATCTTCGACTCGGGCGAGGACGACAGCGTCGTCGAGGGCCCCAACGGCACGCGGACGACCCTGCCCTACATCGTCATGGAGTACGTCGACGGCGAGACGCTGCGCCAGAAGCTGACCGACCAGCAGCAGCTCCAGCCGGCCGAGGCGATCCGCGTCACCGAGGGCATCCTCGACGCCCTGGCCTACAGCCACCGGATGGGCATCGTCCACCGCGACATCAAGCCGGCCAACGTCATGATCACGACCGGTGGCCACGTCAAGGTCATGGACTTCGGCATCGCCCGGGCGATCGCCGACACGGCCGCGACGATGACCCAGACCCAGTCGGTCGTCGGCACCGCGCAGTACCTCTCGCCCGAGCAGGCCCAGGGCCAGACGGTCGACGAGCGGTCCGACCTCTACTCGACCGGGTGCCTCCTGTTCGAGCTGCTCGCCGGCCGGCCGCCCTTCACCGGTGACTCGCCCGTCGCCATCGCCTACCAGCACGTCGGTGAGCTGCCGCAGCCGCCGAGCGTCTTCAACGACGCCGTCGCCGGTGACCTCGACGCCGTGACGCTGCACGCCCTCGCCAAGGACCGCGAGGCCCGCTACCAGGACGCCACGGCCTTCCGCGACGACCTCGAGAACGTCCGGCTCGGCCGGCAGATCAGCGCCGCGGCGCTCGGCACCGCAGCCGCCGTCGGGGCTGCCGCAACCCAGACCCTCCCGCAGGCGTATGCCGCACCGGGGACCCCGACCGCCGTGCAGGCCCCCGTCACCTCCCGGAGCGAGCGCTACGCGAACACCGCGGGCCTGCCCGCCGTCGGCCACGACGAGCTGGAGCAGGACGACCGGAAGGGCGGCACGGGCAAGGCGGTGCTCATCACCGGGCTCGTCATCGCCCTCCTCGCCCTCGTCGGCTGGGGCGGCGTGAAGTGGTTCGGCAACCAGACGCCGAGCGTGACGCTCGTCGCCGTGCCGACGATCGAGGGCATGCAGGAGGACGTCGCGGCGCGCACCCTGGCGACGAACGGTCTCCGCGGTGAGAAGTCCCCGGCAGCGAGCACGACGGTCACCGAGGGTGACGTCATCAGCCAGGACCCCAAGCCGGGGACGAGGATCGCGGAGCAGTCGGTCGTCAAGTACCTCGTGTCGACCGGTCCCGACAACCTCACCGTGCCCGACGTCACCGGCTTCAACAAGGACGACGCACGCACCGAGCTGGAGAAGCAGGGCTTCGTCGTGTCGGGCTTCCAGGAGGAGAACACCCCGGACCAGGCTAAGAACAAGGTGACGAAGACCGAACCGGCCGCCCAGGCCGTCGTCGCCAAGGGCTCGAAGATCAAGATCTTCTACGCCACCGGCAACGTCAAGGTGCCCGACAACCTCGTCGGCCAGGACTGGGCCCTCGCCGCCGTCGCGCTGCAGAACGCCGGCCTCAGCCCGGTCAAGCAGACCGTCGACTCCGACAAGAACCCCGACGAGGTGCTCTCGGTCGACCGGGCCGGCGACGTCGTCAAGCTCGGCACCCAGATCACCGTCAAGGTCGCGCGCACCCCGAACCAGACGGCGACCGTCACGGTGACGCCCCCGCCGCCCAGCACGACGACGACCAGCCCGGGGACCACGACCCCGCCGCCGACCCCCTAGGGTCAGCACCCGGCATACGGCACAGGGCCCCTCCCGACCGGGAGGGGCCCTTCGTCGTGCGTGCTGGCGTATGCCGTGTCGACCGTCGCGTCAGACGGCGGCGGTCACGAGGGGGCTGAGCCCCGCCGAGCGCTGCACGGCAGCGGTGTCACCGCACAGCGCGAGGAAGTTCGCGAGCATCCGGTGGCCGCCCTCGGTCAGGACGCTCTCGGGATGGAACTGCACCCCGTGCAGCGGCAGGTCGCGGTGGCGCACCGCCATCACGAGGCCCGAGTCGGTGCTGCCGGTGGCGACGAGCTCGCCAGGCAGGGTCGCCGGGTCGATGGTCAGCGAGTGGTAGCGGGTCGCGGTGAAGGGGCTCGGCAGGCCCTCGAGGACGCCGGTGCCGTCGTGGTGCACGAGCGAGGTCTTGCCGTGGAGCAGCTCCGGCGCCCGCCCGACGACCGCACCGGCGACGACGCCGAGCGCCTGGTGCCCGAGGCACACGCCGAACATCGGCTTCCCGATGCGGGCGCACTCACGGATGATGTCCATCGACACCCCGGCGTCCTCGGGAGTGCCCGGGCCGGGCGAGACGAGCACGCCGTCGTAGGCCGCGGCGTCGGTCGCCGGCACCGCGTCGTTGCGCACGACGGTGCACTCGGCGCCGAGCTGCTCGAGGTAGCCGACGATCGTGTAGACGAAGCTGTCGTAGTTGTCGACGACGAGGATGCGGGTGGGGCTGGTCATGCGGGGGCCTCAGAGGGGTGGTGGGGCGCGCTCAGCGGATCGGTGACGCGTACTGGAAGTCGACCGAGCCCGAGTATGCCGGGAACTCGATCGAGTTGTGGGTGTGCAGGGCGTAGCCGAGACCGACGGCGTCGACGTACTGCTTGTAGATGTTGACGGAGGCGTCGGCGTCGAGGCCCTGCTGCATGCGGTCGATGTCGCCGATGGCGGTGATCCGGTAGGGCGGGGCGTAGACGCGGCCCTGGAGGATGAGGGTGTTGCCGACGCAGCGGACGGCGCTCGTCGAGATGACCCGCTGGTCCTGGATCATCATCGCCTCGGCGCCCGAGGTCCAGAGCGCGTTGACGACGGCCTGGACGTCCTGCTGGTGCACGACGATGTCGTCGGCGGTGAAGCCGTCGGGCAGGGAGTCGGCGGTGCGCTTCGCGTCGTCGAGGGTCACCTCGAGGGCGGCGCCCCGGACCTTCGTCGTCGCGGCGGGGGCGGCGAGCTCGTCGGCAGCGCGGGTCAGGCTCGAGAGGTGCTCGTCGGTGGGGGCGTTCGTCTTCGAGAGCGCCTCGACCTCCTTCTGGAGCCCGTCGAGGACGCTCGCCTTCTCCGCGACGCGCGAGTCACCCTCCATGATCAGCTGGGGCAGGTCGCGGTCGGCGCGGAGGTCTCGGCCCTGCGCGGTCTGGAAGCTCATCGCGAACATCACGCCGGCGGAGGCCATGACCACCGGGACGACCAGCCCCCACGTCAGACGGGGTCGGCGGCGGGAGGGCGCGGGGGACGCTTCCACGTCGTTGGCGTCGCCGGCGTCGATGGCGTCGTCGACCGTCGCCGGTTCGGGCTGCTCGGCGTGCACGGGCGGCTCAGGCTGCTCGGCGTCCGTCATGACTCGTGTCCTCGCTCGCGCGGACCCTCCGCGCCGCCTCCATTGTGCCTCGTCACGGCTCGTGGACCGACCGGAGGTAGGGCGCGTAGGGGGAGAGCTCGCTGGTCTGGGTGCCTCCGCGGAGGGCGAGCGTCGCCGCGGCGCGGTTGGGCGCGCCGAGCTGGGTGACGAGGTGGGAGATCTCGGCCGCGACGGTGCGCAGCGAGACCCCGAGCTCGCGGGCGATCGCGGCGTCCTTGGTGCCCACGACGAGGCGCCGGGCGACGAGGCACTGCCGCGGGGTGAACGGCGGGCTCGTCCCCTCGGGGACGGCGGGCCTCGATCGGGCCAGGGTCTCGTGCCAGAGCGAGAGGACCCGGTCGACGACGTCGGACCGGGTGGCGAGCCACGCGGTGGGGAAGCCGTCCTCGCTGAGCGGTCCGGCCACGACCGTCGTGGCCTCGTCGGCGATGATGCACTGGAACTGCGCGGGCCCGACCCGGACGTCGGGCTTCTCGGACGACAGCAGCGGGTTGAGCCGCAGGGTGCGCTCCGTCGTGATCGTGAGCAGCGTGAGGCCGCGCTCGATCGAGCGCGCGTTCGTCGTGCGGCTGCCGTCGACCGGGTCGAAGTTCATGATCGGCTGGATCGACCAGACCGAGCGGCGGGTCAGCGGCTCGACCGCGGTCGCCAGGTTGCGCTCGATCTGCTCGGCGCCGACCCCGAGCCGGCGGAAGCCGGGGGTCCTGCCCCCGTCAAGACTGGTGACGGCGAGCCCGTTGACGACGGACGAGAGCTCGACGGCGGCCGCGGCCAGCGAGGGCGCTCGCAGCTGTGCGTCGTCCCTGCTCGGCCCGGAACCCGACATCGGGCTGGTCATCGCATCGTCCCCTGATCTGCTGTCCGTGACTGCCAGCATGCCCGGTTCCGGTCTCAGGTCAACTCGATGGACGCACCCCGTCCTGCAGGTTCGTGCAACGGAGGAAGCGCAGACGCGACACGCGGGCCTGCGCCTGTCATCCTCGACCCGGTCACCGGGTGTGGATCGGCAGCGGGCGGGGCGCAGACAGGGGGCGCATCCGCCCGCTCGCCGTCGACAGCCGAGCCACCCGTCGGGGTGCCCCTCGAGACCTTCTCGAGGGGCACCGCCGAGCGCAGGGGGCAACCGGACCGACCGGTCCGTCCGAGGGCATCGCCCCGATCACCGTGCCGGCACGCCTGCACGGGGACGCCGAGCGCGTCATTGGTTACCCTTGCCTCAACTCAGAGCAAGGAGAACGCAGTGCCCGAGTCCAAAGGCCGCGACCACAAGGCGGCGGCATACACCCCGCCCCGCACGAGCAAGGCCGCCGAGCCCAACCCCACCTGGTGGGCGCCCGTCTTCATCACGCTGCTCGTCCTCGGGCTGCTGTGGATCGTCGTCTACTACGTGACCGAGTACAAGTACCCCATCGGGTCCATCGGGGTCTGGAACCTCGGCATCGGCTTCGTCCTGCTCATGGGCGGCTTCATCATGACGATGCGGTGGCGCTGAGCCCACCGAAACCCCGCACCGACCCGCATCCTGAGGGCCGCTCCTGTCATCACGACGGAGCGGCCCTTTTGCACACACCCCACTGGGCGCCGGCTGTCCACACCWGTGGACAGCCGGCGCACGGCTCTCACGTCCACAGCTGTGGATGACGGCCGTGCACAACCTCCAGCGCGGATCGCGCGAGTTATCCACACAGTTGTCCCCAGCTGGGGATGAATGACACATGTGTAACTACATCCACAGGCTTATCCACACCCGGTGGACAACTCTCGGCTCCCAGGGTGGAGAAGGACCCGACGGCCGTCAGAGCCGCGGCAGCCCGAGCTCGTCGACGACCCGCTCGGCGGTGGCGCGGGCGTCTCCGTGCGCGTTGTCCAGGCGCAGGTGACGGTGACCCGGCAGCAGCTGCTCGCCGTCCCGCGCGGGGTCGGTGTTGAGGCGGGCCCGCGACTCGAGGTCGACGACGTGGGAGCGGGCCCACTCGACGTCGCGCTTGCTGCGCTTGTGGTCCATCCGGTCGGTGCCACCCTCGCGGGCCAGCCGCACGTCCTGGGGCGCGTAGAGCTCGACGACGTCGATCGGTGCGCCGGCTCGCTCGACCGGCTCGACGAGCTCGTGCAGCTGCGCGAGGTCGCCGGGGTGGTCGAGGTCGATGGCGAAGGTGAAGACGAGGCCGGGCAGGTCGGCGACGACCGACTCGGCGATGACCTCGCGGCGGATCAGGCCGTTGATCCGCTGGAACGAGGGCGTGCCGAAGTCGTAGACCCCGAGCAGCGGCTCGATCGACATGTGGTTGTGGAAGAGCCGGAAGCCCGTCAGGTCGCACACGGCACGGCCCACCGTCATCTTGCCGACGGCGGGCGGGCCGGTGACGCAGACGAGGTGCACGGCGACCTCAGCCGAAGATGCTGAGCTCGCGGATGGCCTCGGGCACCGTGAGGTACTTGACGACGGTGACGGCGACGAGCAGCACGAGGACGGCGCTGAGCGCGGCCCAGACGAGA
The DNA here is from genome assembly GCF_056403915.1 of Terrabacter sp. P2_E3. Taxonomy (NCBI): domain Bacteria; kingdom Bacillati; phylum Actinomycetota; class Actinomycetes; order Micrococcales; family Intrasporangiaceae; genus Terrabacter; species Terrabacter sp. P2_E3. The sequence continues at coordinate 100,374 of NZ_JBFUEN010000007.1, read as the reverse complement.
TGGCGTACGCCCTGTCGTCGGAAGACGACGATGACGCCGGCGCAGACGACGCCGGTGACGAGGCCGCCGAGGTGGGCCTGCCACGAGATGCCGGGGTAGAAGAAGCCGAAGGCCGCGTTGATGGCGATCGTCGCGTACATCGCCGCCGAGGAGCGTCCGAGGTGCCGGTTGAGGACGAGGAGCGCGCCGAAGAGTCCGAAGATCGCGCCCGACGCGCCGACGACCGGGGTGAGCCACGCGTCGTCGAGGCCGGCCCGCAGACCCGGGATCGTCGGCGATCCCGCGAGGAGCGTCACGGCGACCTGTCCGCCGATGCCGCTGATGAGGTAGAGCGCCGCGAACCGGGCCCGACCGAGCATCGGCTCGAGGTACTGCCCGAGGCTCCACAGCGCGAACATGTTGAGCAGGATGTGGAAGATCGTCGCGGGCGAGTGCAGGAAGGCCGCGGTGACGAAGCGCCACGGCTCGGTCCACCCGACGACCGGCGCGAACGCGAAGTTCTGCGTGACGCTCGGGTTGGCCCGCTGCGCGAGGTAGGCGACGGCGCAGATCGCGATGATCGTGTAGGTGACGACGGGCGTGCCGTCGGTCGCTCGCCCACCGAAGACGGTGCGCGCGCTCGGCGTCGTGCGGGCGGCCTCACGCACGCAGTCGACGCACTGGATGCCGACGGCGGCCGGGCGCTGGCACTCCGGGCACGCCGGTCGGCCGCAGCGCTGGCAGCGGACGTAGGCCTCCCGGTCGGGGTGGCGCGGGCACACGGACGGACCGGCAGCGGGCAGCGGAACCCCCGGCTCGAGCGGGGGCTGATCCTGCTGGCCGCTGGGTGGGTTGTCAGACAACGGGAGTCCCCCTGCCGGTCACGTCCGTGGGCGGTGGTTCGGTGATGCGGGTGGTGCTGTCGTGCGGGTGGAGCGGAGGCTCAGTCCTCGATGGAGACCGAGTTGATGACGACGTCCTCGACGGGCTTGTCGTTGGCGCCGGTGGCGACGGCACCGATCTTGTCGACGACGTCGCGGGACGCCTGGTCGGCGACCTCACCGAAGATCGTGTGCTTGCCCTGGAGCCAGGTCGTCGCAGCGGTGGTGATGAAGAACTGCGAGCCGTTCGTGCCCTTGCCCATGCGCTTGCCGGCGTTGGCCATGGCGAGGATGTAGGGCTTGGTGAAGTCCTTGTCGGGGCTGATCTCGTCGTCGAACGCGTAGCCCGGACCGCCGAAGCCCTGACCGATCGGGCAGCCGCCCTGGATCATGAAGTTCGGGATGATGCGGTGGAAGATCAGGCCGTCGTAGAACGGGGTCGGGTTGGTCCGACCGGCGTCGTCCTTGTACTCCTTCTCGCCCTTGGCGAGACCGACGAAGTTCTCCACGGTCTTCGGGGCCTGGTGCTCGAAGAGGTCGATGACGATGTCACCGTGGTTCGTGTGCAGGGTTGCCTTCATGGGCCCAATCCTCGCACGACCGAGCACGTATGCCGTCCGGGCGGGTATGCGGCAGGGGTGGCGGAACGCTGGGGGTGGACCCACCGTTGGCCTAGGAGAAGGATCATCCTCACAGCAGTCGAGGACGCGACCCGATGACAGCCGGCCCGGAGCCGGCGCAGGACGGAGTGCCGATGTCGTTCATGGACAAGCTGAAGAAGAAGGCCGAGGAGCTCGACCTCGAGACCAAGGCCAAGCAGCTGCAGGACGCCGCCACGCAGGCGGCGAAGCAGGCGCGTGAGAAGGCGGGTGACTACACCGCGCAGAACCGCGAGAAGATCGACGGCTACGTCGAGACGGCCACGACGAAGATCGACGAGAAGACCGAGGGCAAGTACGCCGACAAGGTGGCCAAGGTCAAGGAGCACGTCGGCCGCGGCGTCGACAAGGTCGCCGAGGGTCACACCTCGGGACCGTCGACCGCCACGGGCGCTGCCGCTGCGGCGGGAGCCACGGACGTGACGGGCGGCGAGCCCTTCCCGGTCGACCCCGACGCCCCGGCCCCGGTGTCGGCCAGCCCGCTCGAGGCCCCGGCCCCGATCGACCGTCCGACGCCGGTCGACGAGCGCGGCTTCGACGCCGCCGCCGGCGACGTGCCGGTCCCGACCCGCGAGGCGCTCACCGACACGACCCTCGAGGACACCGTCCTCGGTCTCGACCACCCGCCGACGGCTCCGGCCGCGCACCCGGGCGCCCCGGCTCCCGAGGACGCCGACGCCGCCCCGCACGTGCCGCGACCGCCGCACGACACCACGAGCTGAACGGAGCGCGTGACGGCATCCGCGATCGGGATCGGTGACGATGCCGTCCACGCACGGAGGCAACCGTGCGGTGAGTGGCCGAAGTTGGCAGGATGGGTAAGGACGAGTGGACTTAGGAGGACGTATGTTCCGAACCAAGCAGTCCCGCACTGAGGCTGCAGTTGACCAGGCACGCTCCGCAGCAGCCGATCTCGGCTCGGCGGCAGGTGACCGGATCGGCACGCTGAAAGACAGCGCCGCTGACACCGCGAGCGATGCCGCCGCAGCCGCCAAGGATCGCGCGTATGCCGCGAAGGACGCCGCGACGCCGGCTGTCCAGGATGCCGCCGGCGCAGCGCGTGAGCGGCTCGTGGCGGCCAAGGAGGCGGCGACGCCTGCGCTCCAGGACGCAGCCGACACGGCCCGTGAGCGCTTCTACGACGCTGCGGCCACGGCCAAGGACGCCGCGGGCGACGCGCTCCACGAGGCGGCCGACCGCGCCAAGCCGAAGGTGGAGGCCGCCCAGTCGACGCTCGTCGACACGGTGCTGCCCAAGGTCGGCGCGGCCATCGCGACCGCCGCAGCCGCCCTCGCGGCCGGCGCCGAGCAGGCTCGCGAGGCGGCCCAGCCGCACCTCGAGCAGGCAGCCGTCCAGGCCAGGGAGTCGGCTGCCGTCGGCGGCCACCGTGCCCAGGACGCCTATTCGGTGCTCAAGGGTGACGCGGTCGCCAAGAAGCGTGGCGGCAAGGGCAAGTGGCTCATCGCCATCGGCCTGACCGCCGCCGCTGTCGCGGCGGTCGCAGCCTTCCGCAAGCAGAAGCAGGCCGACGACCCGTGGGCCACGCCGCTCGACACGCGCGCCGGCGCCGGTGGCGGTGGCTCGACGACCTCGGCCCTGGCCTCCGACGCGGCGACGCTCAAGGACAAGGCGGCCGAGCAGGTCGGCCACGCCAAGGACGCCGTCACCGACGCCGCGAGCAAGGCCAAGGAGAAGGGCTCCGAGCTCGCCGACGCCGCCAAGGACAAGGCCGGCGACCTCGCGGCCAAGGGCCAGGCCGCCATCGCCGACGCGAAGGACCGCTCGGGCGAGGCCGTCGACGACGCGACCGACGCGACGACCGACGCGGTGGACGAGCTCGCGGGTGCACCCGCGACCGCCGAGGGTGAGGTCACCGCGGTCGACGCCGCGCCCGACTCCGACGCGATCACGTCCGATGCGGTCGAGGGCGGCACGATCAACGGCGCCTCGACGAAGTCGTCCCCGCGTGGCTCGGCCAAGGCCAAGCTCGCGCAGGAGAACGGCGACAGCACGAAGTGACACCCTCCGGTGCCGGTCCCCCCGGGGCCCGGCGCCGGACCGGAGGCACACAGAGAAGGACCCGGATGCCGTGGGCATCCGGGTCCTTCTCTGCTTGAGCTGGCTCGCTCCGACAGGGGGACAGAGCGAGCCAGCACATGCAGAAGGGCTGGGCGCGGTTCGTGCGGGCCCAACCCTTCGCTACCACCAGTCTAGACCCTGTCCGGCTGGTTGCGCGAGGGGCTCGATGAAGATTGCATCACATCAAGCGCGTCAGTTCGGTTCCTTCCACGCATCACACCCACGAGCTCCGGTGTCCCTGAAGGGACTCGGAGACTTGCTGCACCACCGAGCATGGCACCAGAGCCGGGGTTGCGCCAGAGGAAGATCCCGTGGATTCGCTGTGGGCTCTCGAGCAGGACGGAGATCGTCCAGGACTGTCTGATTTGCCCCGAACTCTTGACGCCCCTTTTCGCCCACCTCTACGGTCCTACCCACTGAGGGTGACTGAATGTGAGCGAAAGGATGCTTGAATGAGCAGTTTCAAACACACAGCGCGGAGAGGGGTGGTGGCCTTCGCGGGCGCCGCCGTCGCCCTCTCGGGCCTGGTGCTGGTCTCCGGCCCGGCACAGGCCGCCGATGCGCACCTCGGTGACGTCACGGCCTACAGCCGCAGCGGCGACACCTACACGTTCGGCTCGGGCGTGGCGAAGCTGCGCGTCGAGGTCGACGACACGGACCTGCTGCGCGTCCAGGTCGCGCCCGACGGCACCTTCACCGACCCCGCGTCGGCGGACCCGGCCGATCCGTCCGCTCCGGACGCCGACATCGTCGTCAAGCGGGACTACGCCGGCGGCGGGTCCAGCGTGACGGACACCGGCACGGCATACGTCATCTCGACGGCCAAGGCGCGGCTCACGGTCACGAAGTCCCCGATCACCCTCCGGCTGCAGGACGCGAGCGGCGCCGAGCTGATGCGTGAGACGGCGCCACTGGCGTGGAGCGCGAGCGGCATGACGCAGACCCTCGCCCGGGGAGCTCAGGAGCAGTTCTTCGGCGGCGGCATGCAGAACGGCCGCTTCAGCCATCGGGACACCTCGATCACGATCAGCCGCGACGACAACTGGGACGACGGCGGCAATCCCAACGCGGCGCCCTTCTACCTCTCCAGCGCGGGCTACGGCGTGCTGCGCAACACCTTCGCGCCCGGCACCTACGACTTCCACGCTCCGGTGCGCACGACGCACCAGGAGCAGCGCTTCGACGCGTACTACTTCGTCGGCGACACGCGGCAGGTGCTCGACGGCTACACCGAGCTGACCGGACGCCCGCTCATGCTGCCGATGTACGCGCTCGAGGTCGGCGATGCCGACTGCTACCTGCACAACGCCAACCGCGGTGAGCGCGAGACGCTGCGCGACACGACCGCGATCGCCGACGGCTACGCGGCCAACCGCATGCCGCTCGGGTGGACGCTCGTCAACGACGGCTACGGCTGCGGCTACGAGGACCTCCCCGAGACGCACGAGATGCTCGTCGACCACGGCTCCGAGCTCGGGCTGTGGACGCAGTCGGACCTGACGAACCAGCCGTACGAGGTCGCGAGCGGGGTGCGCGTGCGCAAGACCGACGTGGCGTGGGTCGGGCCGGGCTACCGCTTCGCGCTCGACGCGTGCGAGAAGGCCCGCGACGGGATCGAGTCGGGCAGCACCGACCGCGCGACCGTCCTGACCATCGAGGGGTGGGCAGGCACGCAGCGCTGCGGCGCGATGTGGAGCGGCGACCAGTCGGGCTCGTGGGACTACATCAAGTGGCAGATCCCGACGTATGCCGGCTCGACCCTGTCGGGGCAGCACGTGACCACGGGTGACATCGACGGCATCTTCGGGGGCAGCGCGGACACGTACACGCGTGACCTCCAGTGGAAGATGTTCCTCCCGATGACGTACGCCATGAGCGGGTGGGCGGCCAAGGACAAGCAGCCGTACCGCTACGGCGAGCCGTACACCTCGATCAACCGGAGCTACCTCGAGCTGCACGAGCGGCTGCTGCCCTACCTCTACACGCACACGGTGAACGGGTCCCGCACCGGTCTGGGGCCGACGCGTCCGCTCTACGCCAACTACCCGAAGGACCCCGCGACGTGGGGCGACGCGGCGAAGTACGAGTTCCTCGCCGGTGACGACTTCCTCGTCGCACCGGTCTACTCCGACACCACCGTGCGCGACGGCATCTACCTGCCCGAGGGGACGTGGGTCGACTACTGGACGGGCCGGCTCCACTCCGGCGGGCAGACGGTGAACGGCTACAAGGCGCCGCTCGACCGGCTGCCGCTCTTCGTCCGCGCCGGCGCCGTCGTGCCGATGTTCGCCGAGGGCACGCTCGACTGGAAGGCCGCCAAGGACTCGGGCCGCCTCGACCTCGACGTCTATCCGTCGGGCACGTCGACCTTCACGAACTACGAGGACGACGGCCGCTCGCAGGCGTGGAAGTCCGGCGCGAGCGCGTCCCAGCGCTTCGACGTCGCGGCGCCGGCGACCGGCAAGGGTCCGGTGACGGTGACCCTCGGGTCGGTGAACGGCTCGTACGCCGGCAAGCCTGCCGCGCGTGGCTACGGCCTGGCCGTGCACACGAACACGGCGCCCTCGGCAATTGCCGTCGACGGGGTGGAGGTCGGTGGCGTGGCCTCGACGTCGGCGCTCGACGCCACTGCCTCCGGGTGGTTCTACGACGCCGCCACGGGCGTCATCCACGTCAAGACGGCGTCGGTGTCGACGGGCACCTCGCACTCGGTGCGGATCACCGGTGCCGGCGCGGTCGGGGGCGCCCAGCCGGGTGAGCTGAACGCGACCCTCGACGTCACGGCCCCGGTCATCTCGGTGCCCGGGGAGGGCCGCGAGGTCTCGGCGACGTTCACGAACGCGACGGGCAAGCCGGTCCAGGTGACGTCGGCGTCGGTCGGCGTCCCGTCCGGCTGGACGTCGGTGGCCTCCGGGCCGACGACGGCCACGGACCTCAAGGACGGTGGCACGTTCACCGCCCGCTTCAGCGTGACACCCCCGGCAGGAGCGACACCCGGGCAGTATGCCGTGACGGCCTCGGCGGCATACACCGTGCGGGACGTCTCACGGACCGTCACGGACACCACGAAGACGCGGCTGGCGTTCCCGTCGCTCGCGAGCGCCTTCAGCAACGTCGGCGTCACGGCACAGGCGTCGCCGGCCGCCGGTGACATCGACGGCGGCGGCTCGAGCTTCATCGCCGAACGGCTTGCGGCGCAGGGCGTCTCGCCCGGGGCGAAGGTTCCCGCAAACGGCTTCGACTTCACCTGGCCGTCGTCGCAGCCGGGGACGAAGGACAACGTCGCGTCGGCCGGCGAGACGATCCAGGTCTCGGGGCGGGGCAACGCCCTGGCGTTCCTCGGGACGGGGACGAGTGGCTCGGCGGGTGGTGCGGCGACCGTGCACTACACGGACGGCTCGTCGGCCGCGGTGACCGTCGGCTTCCCGAACTGGTGCTGCCTCGCGACCGACACCTACGGCGCCAAGACGGCCGTCACGACGATGGGCAAGAACACGCCCACCGGAGCGGCATACCCGACCGTCGCGTACCGGCTCTACACGAAGACGGTGCGGCTCGACCCGGCCAAGGAGGTCACCGCGGTGACGCTGCCGGCCAACTCGGCGGTGCACGTCTTCGCGATGACCGTGGGCACCGAGGACGTCGTGCCGCCGCCGATCGCCGACGGGCAGTACTCGCTCGGCAACGTCGGGTCGGGGCTCGCCCTCGAGGCGCCGGGGGCCGACTCGGCCCAGCTCGGCACCGCGGCGGTGTCGTCGTCGGCCTCGCAGAAGTGGGTCGTGACGCTGCAGGACTCGGGCGCGTACCAGGTGAAGAACGCGCAGAGCGGGCAGTGCATGGACGTCTTCTCGAGCTCGCAGACGTCGGGCGCGCTCGTCGGGCAGTACACCTGCACCGGGACGACGAACCAGCAGTGGAACGTCACGCGGTCGGGCACGCAGCTGAAGCTGACGGCCAAGCACAGCGGACTGTCGCTCGCGGTCGACGGCTCCGGCAAGGTCGTCCAGGTGACCGACACCGGTGCGGCGACCCAGCGCTGGACGGCGACGGCGAGCTAACCGCCGCCGGGTCGGGCCCGGGACGGGCCCGGTTCGAGGTATTGCGCGCGTGGGAACGCGCACGTGAGTACCTCGAACCGGGCCTGCGCTATGTCCCAATCGTGTCGGTCCGCACTGCTACGTTCTGCTCGCCCGGCAGCCGCCGGAGCAACAGGGGACTCACAGAAGGCACCTCACACATGCGTTCAGCACTGCAGCGCGTGGGAGCGGCACTGGCGGGGGCGTTGATCGCCACCTCGGTCGTCGCCGCTCCTGCATCCGCCGAACCCGCCACCCTCTCGGGGACGGTCGTCGACGACGCCACGGGCGCCGCCGTCCCGGCCTGCGTCATCGTCTACGACACGTCGTACTCGTACATCGACCAGGCCTGCACCGACGAGCTCGGCGCGTGGAGCGTCACCACGACCGAGTCCGGCGTCGCCTACAAGGTCGAGATCCAGCCCTACGACGGCGTCCACCTGCCCGAGTGGGCCACGGACGCCGACGGCTTCGACTCGGCGGCCGAGGTCGTGGCTCCCGCAACCGTCGCGGCGCGGGTGGCCGAGGGCGCCGTCGTCACGGGGCACCTCACCCGGTCCGACGGCTCGCCCGCCGACGGCACCTCGGTGTCGCTGTGGCCCGAGAACGCTGCCGCCGCCACGGGTTTCGCCTACGTCTCGGACGGCACCTGGCGCGCGCTCGTCGCTCCGGGGAGCTACCAGGTCGAGTTCAGCAACCAGCCGTTCCACCAGTGGGCCACCGGTGCGGCTGACCGCGGAGCAGCCACGGTGTTCACCGCTGCTGCCGGTGCCGACACGACCGTCGACGACGTCCTGACCGTCGAGGAGGCGGTGTCACTCGAGGGGACCATCACCGACGCCCGGACCGGAGCACCCCTCGACGGCTGCGTCACGGCCTACGTCGCGGAGACGTACGACTACGCCTCCTCCGCGTGCACCGGATGGGAAGACGGCACGACCGGCCAGTGGAAGATCTACGGGCTGCCCGTCGGGGTCGGCTACAAGGTCGAGGTCAGCAGCTACGACGGGATCCACCTCGGCGAGTGGGCCCAGGACGCGTCCGACTTCGGCACGGCCGACGAGTACGTCACCCCGGCGACCGTCGACGTCGCCCTCGCCACCGGCAGTTCCCTGACCGGCACCCTGCGCGGGACCGACGGTCAGCCCGTCTCGGACGGCTACGTCTACATCGAGCCCGACGACGGCTCGCCGAGTCTCTACGCGTCGATCGAGATGGACGGGACGTGGCGGTCCGTCGTCGCTCCCGGCGCCTACCGCGTCGAGCTCTCGTCCGGAGGCGCGGACCAGTGGGCCGTCGGAGCCTCGACCCGCGACGAGGCCACGGTATTCACCGTCGGTGAGGGCGAGACCGTCGACGCGTCCGACCAGCTGCTGCCCGGAGCACAGGTCAGCGGCACCGTCACGAGCACGACCGGCGCTCCCGTCGAGGGCGCGTGCGTGGACGTCATCCGGATGCCCGTCGCTGACTGGCCCGAGACGGCGGGCCAGGCCTGCACCGACGCATCGGGCCACTACGAGGCCGACCTCTGGGGCGGTGGAGGCACCTTCACGGCGCGCATCTCCGACCCGGAGGGCCGGTTCGTCCAGGAGTACTACGACGACAAGGCGACCCTGACGGCCGCCGACACGTTCAGCGTCGTCCGTGGCCGGCCGACCATCGTCGACGCGGCCCTCGCGAAGGGCGCGACGATCAGCGGCCTCGCCGTCGACGCCAAGCTCGGCACGCCTCTCGCCGGCGCCTGCCCCGACGCGTACGTCGGCCACGCCGGCGCGCGCGTCGACGGCCAGGTCGCGACGTGCAGCGACGCGACCGGCCGTTGGACGGTCGCAGGCCTCCCGGCCGGGTCGTATGCCATCCACCTCGGGATGGGCCACGGCCCCTACCCGTCGGGTGACGTCTGGGCGTTCAAGGCGACCTCGCAGGCGACAGCCGACCTCGTCACGGTCAAGGCCGGCGCGACGAAGACGATCCGCAACGTCAAGATCGACCCGCCGGTGACGATCTCGGGCCGGATCACCGACCCGTTCGGCAACCCCGTGGAGGGGGCCACCATCAACCCGCGTGGGCAGCTGCTCGACCGCAGCGGCGAGTGCTTCGACTGCGCCACGACCGACGCGGACGGGCGCTACACGCTCGGCCCGATCGCGGCCGGCACCTACCGTCCGGTTGTCTACACCGGCTACTTCAGCTCGGGCACGTGGGCACCGGAGTGGTCGGGCAACTCGACGACGTACGAGGGTGCGACGCCGATCACGGTCAAGGCGGGGCGGTCCGCCGCCTTCTCGGCACAGCTCGCGCCGGCCAGCACGATCTCCGGCGAGCTCGTCAACGCCGATGGGTCTCCTGCCGGCGAGGGCTGGATCGGGTTCATCGAAAGCTCGACCGGTGCACACATGGGTGACTTCGACGTGTTCGGTGGCAACAACTTCCGGCCCGTCACCCTGCCGGCCGGCGACTTCCGCATCCACCTCGAGAACGCCTACACGGGCGAGGAGGCCTGGTACGACTCGTCGTCGACCGAGTCCGGCGCCACCGTCGTCACCCTCCGTGAGGGCGAGAACCGCTACCTGACGATCCACCTGCCGGCGTCGGCTCGCTGAGTCGAGCGCCGGGTCGGGCCCGGTTCGAGGTAGTCCGCGCGTGGAAACACGCACGCGACCACCTCGAACCGGGCCTTCGTCGTCTCAGGAACCGGTCGCCGGCAGGCCGTAGGCGCGGACGGCGTTGTCGCGGGCGATCATCCGGACGACCCTGCTGGCGTCCACGGCGGACCACTCGTCGGCGTCGACGAAGCCACCGACCACCCGGGCGATCGCGTTGCGCCACAAGCGTGCTCCGAGGAAGTGCAGCTCGGACGGACCACAGGCGTCCGAGCTGTAGAGCACCTGGCCGAAGGGGGCGAGCTCGAGGCTGCGAGCCACGAGCGCGGTCGCCCGCGCCCCTACGAAGTTCACCGAGAGCCCGACGTCGAGGAAGACGTTGCGGAAGGCCTGCGCGAGGTAGCCAGCCTGTCGCTCGAACGGGTAGCAGTGCAGCAGCATGACCGGCACGCGCGCGATCTCGGGCAGCCGGAGGAGGTCGGTGAGGAGCAGGGGGTCGGAGCGGCGCAGGTCCATGTCCCGGTCGCCGAGGCCGACGTGGAGCTGCAGGGGCAGTCCCAGCTCGGCCGCCTCGTGGATGCCGAAGGCGATGAGCCGCGGGTCGGTGAGTCGGACCGAGCCGGTGCGTGCCACGTCCCTGAGCCAGGCCGCGACGTGGCGTTCGACCTGGGCGTCGCTCGGACGGCTCAGGTCGACGTCGAACCCCGCACGGTAGGCGAGCACCGACTTCGCCGCGACGCCACCACGCGCCCGCTCGGCGAGCAGCGTGCGGAATGCGGCGGCATACGCCGTCGGTTCGATCCCGTCGGCCACCAGAGACTCGGCGAGCGACTCGAGCCTCACGACCTCGTGGGCGCGGCCGCCGCCGGTGGCGGCGAGCTCGGTGGGCGTCAGCAGGTCGTCCGCTCGATGCCCGGTGTCGACGAGCCAGTCGCTGACCCCCGCCGCGGCGAGGAAGCGCCGGTTGACCTCGTCCTCGCCGAGCTCGGACCGCCGGGCCCAGTAGTCGTCGGGACTCGCGTGGCGGTCGAGCCCGAGCAGGGGAGCGCACCACGCACGGACCGCGAAGCCCACCTGGCCGTCGAAGGGGTCCACGTCGGGAAGCAGGGGGTCGGTGTCGGCCTCGTTGAGCGCGTCGCCGTAGGCCGCCCGGCTGGGAGCCGCTCGGAAGGCGCCGTGCACGTGGTGGTCGACGAGGGGCGTGGCGGCGAGCTCGGCGAGCAGGTCGCGTGCGGCTCCGTCGAGGCCGAGCGTCATCTCAGATCGACCAGGTGAGTCGGAGACGCTCGCAGAGCTGCTCAGGTGCGAGGCCCGCGAAGGCGTCCCGCTCGTGGCGTCGGACGGCGAGCAGGGCTGCCGCCGCCCGCTCACCGAGGACGCGCTCAGCGACCGATCCGGTGAAGGCGTCGAGAATCGCACCCTGGTCGGTCAGGACGAGCGAGAGTCCGGTCCGCGCGCGGTCGGCGTCGTCGAGCTGCCCTGTGTCGCGGACGGTTTCAGGCGGGAGCGGCAACCGGCGCTGGATGCCGTCATGGATCAGGCCGAGCAGTACCGCCGAGGCGAGGTAGGGGTTTGCCGACGGGTCCGCGAGCTTCGCCTCGATGTTCGCGCCGTGCGGGTTCGAGGGTCCGCCGGCGAGGAAACGCACTGCGGCCTCGCGGTTCTCGGCGCCCCAGCAGATCGTCGCTCCCGACCACAGACCGGGTCGGAGCCTACGACCCGAGACGATCGAGCCCGTGAGGACGGCCTGCGCCCCGATGAGCCCGTCGAGAAGCCCGGCGATGGCGTGCCCACCCCGCGTCGACAGGCGGTGCGGCGTCGTGACGGCCGGGTCGTCGAAGAGGTTGACGCCCTCGGAGGCGAGGGAGAGGTGCTGGTGCGCGCCGTTGCCGACCGTGCTGGCGAAAGGGACCGGTGAGAAGGAGGCCGCCAGGCCGTGCGCGCGGGTGACGATCCCGATGACGGTCTTGAGCAGGACCACCGAGTCCGCGGCCTCGACGGGGCCTGCCGGCGCCAGCGACACCTCGAGCTGGTGGGGGCCGTACTCCGCATGGAGCTGCTCGATCCCGAGCCCGGCAGCCGTCGCGACATCGACGATCTCGGCGATGAGCGCCGATCGGTCGACGACGGCCGACAGGCCGTAGGGCGTCCATGCGCCGTGCGGGAGCGCAGAGCCGTCCGGTGCGACGAGGACGAACTCGAGCTCGTGGCCGACCCGGGCGGTCAGGCCGGCGGCGGCCAGCCGGGCGACCACCTCGGCCAGGACGTGCCGCGGCGCGGTCGGGTCCGGCTCGCCGTCCTGCGTCACCACGTGGGTGGGCCCAGCGGCCAGCCCACCGGGCAGCACGCGTACGCCCTCGGGCACGAGACGCATCCGCAGGTCGCCGACCGCGTCGTAGAACGGCGTGAACTGGATCGAGCCGTCGAGGGAGTAGCCGTGGTGGACCGGCGACATGCCGGCTCCGGCGGCGACGAAGGCGGCCGTGCGCTCGACGGGCATCGACTTCGCGTGGACGAGGTTGGAGGCGTTGGTCGCCCACCCGGCCACGACGCGTACGCCTTGGCGGGTGAGGGACTCGGTGAGGTCATCGGCGTCCGGCACGCTCGAGCTCATGACGGCAGTCTGCCCCCGCCCGACCCGTCCCGGCGCCCCAACGACCGGACCCGCGGGCCCGGGAGTGTCTCCTGACCTGTTGAAAGCCACGTCTCGCTCGCGCCGGGCCCCGCTACCATCGAAAGGAAGCGGGTCCGGCGCCGTGAGGTGGGCCGATGGGGACGAGCATTGACGTGACGCTCCACGAGCGTGGGGCCGATGCCGCGCGTGTCGACCTGCTGCACCGACAGTTCCGTCAGGAGCTGCGGCACGTGGACGCCGTCGATGTCGTGCCGTCCTCGGGACAGCTCCCCGGACCTGTCGAACCCGGCGCGCGCGGGCTGGACCCCGAGACGATGAACGCCCTGGCCGTCGCGGTGATCGGATCAGGTGGTCTCGCGGGGCTCATCTCGTCGCTGCGGGCCTGGCTCGGGCGCGCCTCCGAGGAGACGCGAAGCGTGCGGCTCGAGATCAGCGGCGACGTCATCGAGCTGTCCGGGGCCAGCTCGGTCGAGCAGGAGGACCTGCTCAGGATCTTCTTGGCGCGGCACGGGGCACCGCCGCCATGAACGACACCGCGGCGGCCGGCGCCCGGCGAGCGCTCATCATCGCCAACGACACCTACGACCACGCGAGCCTCGGCCAGCTGCGCGCCCCCGAGGCCGACGCGCGCGCCCTCGCGGCCGTCCTCGGCGATCCGGAGATCGGCGGCTTCGAGGTGTCGATCGTGCACAACGCCGCCTCCTACGAGGTGCAGTCGCACATCGACGACCTCTTCACGGAGAGTCGCCCGGACGACCTGCTGCTGCTGCACTTCTCGGGCCACGGGCTCAAGAGCGACTCGGGCGAGCTGTTCGTCGCGGCGCGCAACACCCGCCCGGACCGGCTGGGATCCACGGCGGTGCCGGCCGACTTCATCCAGCGCTGCATGCGCACCGCGCGGGCTCGCACCATCGTGCTCTTCCTCGACTGCTGCTACGGCGGTGCCTTCGGCGAGGGCGTCGCGGTTCGGGCGGCCGGACCGGTGAACGTCATGGAGAGCTTCCCGGCCGGGCGCTTGGGAGGCGGCCGCGGGCGCGCGGTGATCAGTGCCTCGAGCGCCATGGAGTACGCGTTCGAGGGGACGACCCTGACCAGCGACCACGAGGTCCAGCCGTCGGTCTTCACCTCGGCGGTCGTGCACGGGCTGCTGACGGGCGAGGCGGACCGCGACGAGGACGGCCTCGTGTCGCTGGGCGAGCTCTACGACTACGTCTTCGACCGGGTCCGAGAACAGAATCCCCGTCAGACACCCGGGCGAGACGTCGAGATGTCCGGCGACGTCTACCTCGCGAAGAGCCGCCACAAGAAGGTGCGGCCGGTGCCGATCCCGGAGGCGATCGTGGCGGCCCTGCGTGAGCCCGACCCGACCTACCGACGCGGTGCCGTCGTCGAGCTCCGCGACCGGCTCGGACACCCCGACCTGGGCGTTGCGCTCGGCGCACTCGAGGCGCTCCAGGCCGTCGCCCGCGCCGACACGAAGTCCGTGGCCGACGATGCCGCCGCTGTCATCGACGCCTCGGCACCCCGGGTCAGCCCTCCGGCCCTGGACTTCGGCGAGATCGCCTTCGGGGCTGCGGTCGCTGTCGAGCGCGAGCTGCACGTGGCCGGCGTGCCGCTGGCACGAGAGGTCCGCGTCGAGGCCGACCCACCGCTCAGCGCTGTCGTGGACGGTTCCGTCGTGACCGTGACCTTCTCCCCGACCGACAGGCCGTATGCCGGCAGCCTCACCCTGACGAGTCCGACGGGGTCCGTCATCGTGCCGGTCACCGCCTCGGTCGGACGTCGGACCGGGTTCCTCGAGTCACCTCCACGCCCGCCCGAGCCCGCAGCGACCGCGGCCAGCGTGACGGACCCCGACTCCCACTCGGGACCCGATGACGAGCAGTTCGTCGGTCGACGCCTGCGGCCCGTCGAGACCTCACGCGACGACGCGTCGGTGTCAGGGCCTGCGTCGGCGTCGTCGGCCACCGTCGTGGGACCGACCGCTGCACCGGCGGAAGCCGAGTCGGTATCCCCGCCCCAACCGTCCGCTCCACCCGCGACACCCGACGAGCCTCCCGGCTCCAGCGACCTTCCCGCGCAGCCCGACCCCGTCACGGCCGCCGCGGCACACCGCACGACGGCGCCGGCGTGGCGACGAGTCGCGGGTGGGGCGACCCTCGTCGGTGGCCTCCTCCTCCTCCTGAGCATCTTCCTGCCCTGGTTCGACGGCGGGACCTACGCCGACAACGCACCCGAGCAGCTCCCCGCAGCAATCACCCGTGGCCTGCTGGCTCTGGCCGCCGGGGTCACGATGCTCGTGCCCCGTGTCAGGGCAGCAGTGGCGGTGGCGCTGCTCACCTCGACCGGCGCCGCTTGCGGTGCAGGCTCGCTCACCCTCGTCGGGGTGTTCAACGCGTCCGGCGCCGACCGCGTCGACATCGGCTGGCTGGTGGCGTTGGTCGGTGAGCTCCTCGTCGGCGCAACAGCCCTCGCGACCCTGCTGGCCGTGACGTCGCGGACACGGGTGCCGTTCCGACGGTTCGACCAGCGTGCCTGGACCTCGGTCGTGGCCCTGGGTCTCGGGATCGCCACGACCGCCGTCTTCATCGCGTATGCCGTCCACGTCGCCGATCAGGCCTCGACGTACTGGGGGGCTGTCACCTTGCTCTGGGGTCTGTTGACCCTGGGGCTCACCGTGTCCTCGGTGCTGCTCGAGCCCGCCGTGGGCCGGGCGCTGCTCGGCGGGTGGGCCGTCGGCGCCCTGAGCTACTCGGTGTCGGAGTGGGTCTACCTCAACCGCATGGACAGCGATCCACATGCCGTCCCGGTGCTGACCTTCGCGTGCGGGCTGCTCCTGCTGGCAGCAGCGGCGCTCCGCGACGGGTCGATCGACGGACCGACACCTCCCGCCACCTGATCGGGCGTGACGTCGCGCATCAGATCGCGCGCTCGATGTCGTCAGGACGCACCGATCGCACGATCTCGCGCCCGAAGAGCCAGCTCCATCACGCCATGACCCAGCCCCGAGAGCACGAACGACCTCGCCCGATGGACGAGGTCGTTGCTGGTGGAGCCAAGGGGACTCGAACCCCTAACCCCCTGCTTGCAAAGCAGGTGCGCTACCAATTGCGCCATGGCCCCGAGTGGGGGAGAGCGGCCTCAGGCCGAGGTGTCGGCCTCGTCGGTCGCCGTGGGGGCGGTGGCCGGTGCGACGGGCGCCTGCACGTCGTCGGTGGCCTGGGTCCACAGGTCCTGCTCGGCCTGCTGCTGCTTCGCCTTCTTGCGAAGGAAGACGACGCCGGCGACGGCTGCACCGACGAGGGCGAGACGCTTCAGCATGCGAGGGATCCTCTCCGTGGTGGCGGTGATGGTGGGCCTAGGAGGACTTGAACCTCCGACCTCTTCCTTATCAGGGAAGCGCTCTAACCGTCTGAGCTATAGGCCCATCGTCACCTTCGCGCGCCTGATCCACACCATCAGAGATGACGACCGGACGCGAGGGGAAACGTTACCCGATGCACCTCGCCTCATACAAAACGGCCCCCGCCCGTGAGGGTAGGGGCCGCTTGCGTATGCCGTGTGGCCGCGTCCGCGACGCCGGCCGAGAGCCGACGGGGGCCGGCTCAGACCGGCCCGGACCGGCTCAGTCGTCGGTGAGCGTCAGCTGCACGCCGCCGACGAGGGCGGAGCAGATGTTGTAGAGGAAGGCCATGACGGTCGCGATCGCCGTCATGAGGATGACGTCGATGACACCGATGACGATCGAGAGCGACACGACGCGGCCGAAGCCGACGTAGTCCTTGATCGAGAACGGGTCGGACGTCGTCGTCTGGAGCGACTGGAGCACGCCCTCGATGTCGGTGAAGACGTTCATCGTCGACAGGATCATCCACAGGACGGCCGTGAGGATGACGCCGGCGATGCCGAGCGCGACGGAGAGCAGGAAGCTCATCTTCATGACCGACCACGGGTCGACGCGCGCGACGGCGAGGCGGACGCGACGCGGGCCCTTGGGCTTGCGGTGCGCGGTCGTGGTGCGCGCACCGGCGGCGGTCGACGACCCGGCGCCGGACTGGCCGGAGCCGACCCGCTGCGTCGGGGCCGTCCGGTTGGTGACCGCCCCGCGCGAGAGCGCGGTGGCCGGGTCCGCGCTCGAGGCACCCGACGTGCTGCCGGACGACCCGCTCGAACCGGTCGAGGCGTAGTAAGAGCCGTTCTGGCCCTGGTCGTCGGTGAAGCCGGAGCCGCTGCCCGTCCGGGTCGACGTGCCCGGGCTGCTCAGGGAGCCCTCAGGGCTGGTCGCGCTCATTCGTCACCTCCGTTGTCGGTGTCCGACGAGCTCGCCTCGTCACCCGACGTCTGGTCCGACGGTACGCCATCGGCGCCGGGAACCGTAGCGGGCGCTCCCGGAGCGGACGTCGCGTCGCCCTCAGCCCCCTCGCCGTCCTCGACCTCGCCCACGACGATGGCGGACTCGGCGTTGCGGGCCACGGCGACGATCGAGTCGCCCTTGTCGGGCGTCGCGAACTTGACACCCTGCGACGAGCGGCCGGTGTGGCGCACCTCGTCGACGCGCGAGCGCACGATCTTGCCCTTCTCCATGACGACCATGACCTCGTCGGTGTCGATGACCGTGAGGGCGCCGACGAGATCGCCGCCCTTCTCGGAGAGCTTGGCGACCTTGATGCCGAGGCCGCCGCGACCCTGGAGGCGGTACTCCGAGACCGGGGTGCGCTTGGCGAGACCGTTCTCGAAGACGACGAACACGTCGGGGCTCTCGCCCTCCTCGACGACCGACATGGCGAGCAGGTCGTCGCCGTCGCGGAACTTCATGCCCGTGACGCCCGAGGTCGAGCGGCCCATCGGGCGCAGCGCCTCGTCGGTCGCGGTGAAGCGCACCGACTGGCCCTTGCGCGAGACGAGCAGCAGGTCGTCGCGGTTGGAGGCCAGGCCGGCGCCGACGAGCTCGTCGCCCTCGCGGAGGTTGACCGCGATGAGGCCGCCGGAGCGGTTGGAGTCGTAGTCGGCCAGGCGCGTCTTCTTGACGAGGCCCGCGCGGGTGGCGAGGACGAGGTAGTCGGCCTTCGCGTAGTCACGGACCGCGAGCACCTGGGCGATCTGCTCGCCGGGCTGGAACGCGAGCAGGTTGGCCACGTGCTGGCCCTTGCTGTCGCGCGAGCCCTCGGGCAGCTCGTAGGCCTTGGCGCGGTAGACCCGGCCGAGGTTGGTGAAGAAGAGCAGCCAGTGGTGGGTCGTCGTCGTGAAGAAGTGCTCGACGACGTCCTCGCCACGCAGCGATGCACCACGGACGCCCTTGCCGCCGCGCTTCTGCGAGCGGTACTGGTCGACGCGCGTGCGCTTGGCGTAGCCGCCACGGGTGATCGTGACGACGACGTCCTCCTCGGGGATGAGGTCCTCCATCGACATGTCGCCGTCGAAGGGCACGATCGTCGTGCGCCGCTCGTCGCCGTAGCGCTCGACGATCCCGGCGAGCTCCTCGCTGATGATCTCGCGCTGGCGCACCGGCGAGGCGAGGATCGCGGTGTACTCGTCGATGAGTGCCTGCAGCTCGTCGTGGGCCTCGATGAGCTTCTCGCGCTCGAGGGCCGCGAGGCGGCGCAGCTGCATGTTGAGGATCGCGTTGGCCTGGATCTCGTCGATCTCGAGCAGCTCGATGAGACCGTCGCGGGCGATCTCGACGGTGCGCGAGCCCCGGATGAGGGCGATGACCTCGTCGAGCCGGTCGAGCGCCTTGAGCAGGCCACGCAGGATGTGGATGTCGGCCTGGGCCTTGCGCAGGCGGAAGGTCGTGCGCCGGACGATGACCTCGACCTGGTGGTCGACCCAGTGCCGGATGAAGCCGTCGAGCGGCAGGGTGCGCGGCACCTCGTCGACGAGGGCGAGCATGTTGGCGCCGAAGGTCGTCTGCAGCTGCGTGTGCTTGTAGAGGTTGTTGAGCACGACCTTGGCGACGGCGTCACGCTTGAGCGTGATGACGAGACGCTGGCCCGTGCGCCCCGAGGTCTCGTCGTTGATGTCGGCAATGCCGGAGATCTTGCCGTCCTTGACGAGGTCGGCGATCTTCATCGCGAGCATGTCGGGGTTGACCTGGTACGGAAGCTCGGTGACGACGAGGCACTGCCGGTTGCGGATCTCCTCGACCTCGACGACGGCCCGCATGATGATCGAGCCGCGGCCCGTGCGGTAGGCGTCCTCGATGCCCTTGTGCCCCATGATCAGGGCGCCGGTCGGGAAGTCCGGGCCCTTGATGATCCCGAGCAGCGCCTCGAGGAGGTCCTCGCGCGAGATGTCCGGGTGGTCGAGGTAGTACTGCGCGCCGGCCGCGACCTCGCGCAGGTTGTGCGCGGGGATCTGCGTGGCCATGCCGACCGCGATGCCGGCCGAGCCGTTGACGAGCAGGTTCGGGAAGCGGCTCGGCAGCACGGCGGGCTGCATCGTCTTGCCGTCGTAGTTCGGGACGAAGTCGACGGTGTCCTGCTCGATGTCGCGCACCATCTCCATCGCGATCGAGGCCATCCGGCACTCGGTGTATCGCGGTGCAGCAGCGCCGTCGTTCCCGCGGGAGCCGAAGTTGCCCTGACCGTCGACGAGGGGATAGCGCAGCGACCAGTCCTGCACGAGGCGCACGAGGGCGTCGTAGATCGCCGAGTCGCCGTGCGGGTGGTAGTGACCCATGACGTCGCCGACGACGCGCGCGCACTTGTTGTAGCCCCGGTCGGGGCGGTAGCCGCCGTCGTACATCGCGTAGACGATGCGGCGGTGCACGGGCTTGAGGCCGTCGCGGACGTCGGGCAGCGCGCGCGACACGATGACCGACATGGCGTACTCGATGTAGCTGCGCTGCATCTCGGTGTTGAGGTCGATCGGCTCGACCCGGTCGTGCTGCGGGAGGTCGGTCGGCACGACGACCGCCCTGGCGTTCGGGTCGCCGTCGTCGTCGTTCGCGTCGGTGGCGTCCGGGTCGGGCCCGAGGATGTCCTCGATGCTCGGGTCGGGCGTCTCGTCGCCAGGTGTCTCGTTGCCGGGCGTCTCGTTGACGTCGTCTCCGTCGTTGGGAGGCAGGTCGTCGCTCACGTCAGATCCCTTTGTCTCTCAGTCACATTCGTACAGTTCGTGGGGCACCGGTGATGGCGTATGCCGTGTCGTGCGTTTCACGTGGAACGTCCCGTCCCAGAGGGGCCGGGCGAACGGCATACGTCCTCGGTGGGCTAGATGTCGAGGAACTTCACGTCGCGGGCGTTCTTCTGGATGAACGAGCGCCGCGACTCGACGTCCTCACCCATGAGGACGGCGAAGACCTCGTCAGCCTTGGCGGCGTCGTCGAGCGTCACCTGCAGCAGCGTGCGGCTGTTCTGGTCCATCGTCGTCTCGCCCAGCTCGGAGTAGTTCATCTCGCCGAGGCCCTTGTAGCGCTGGATCGGGTTGTCCTTCGGCAGGCGCCAGCCCTTGCTCTCGCCGAGGGCGCGGAGGCCGTCGCGCTCCTTGTCGGAGTAGGCGAACTGGTGGTCGATGCCGTTGCTCCACCGCAGGCGGAAGAGCGGCGGCTGCGCGAGGTAGACGTAGCCGGCCTCGATGAGCGGGCGCATGAAGCGGAAGAGGAGCGTCAGCAGCAGCGTGCGGATGTGCATGCCGTCGACGTCGGCATCGGCCATCAGCACGATCTTGTGGTAGCGCGCCTTGTCGATGTCGAAGTCCTCGCCGATGCCGGTGCCGAAGGCGGAGATGAGCGCCTGGACCTCGTTGTTGGCGAGGATCTTGTCGATGCGCGCCTTCTCGACGTTGAGGATCTTGCCGCGGATCGGGAGGATCGCCTGGGTGTGCGGGTCACGGGCCTGGGTGGCCGAGCCGCCGGCGCTGTCACCCTCGACGATGAAGACCTCGGAAAGGCTCGGGTCCTTGCTCTGGCAGTCCTTGAGCTTGCCCGGCAGGCCGCCCGACTCGAGCAGGCCCTTGCGGCGGGTCGCCTCGCGGGCCTTGCGGGCCGCCATGCGCGCGGCCGCGGCCTGCACCGACTTGCGGACGATGTCCTTGCCCTCGTTGGGGTGCGCGCCGAGCCAGTGTCCGAACTCCTCGGTCATGGCGCGCTGGACGAAGCCCTTGACCTCGGAGTTGCCGAGCTTGGTCTTCGTCTGGCCCTCGAACTGCGGTTCGGCGAGCTTGACCGAGATGACGGCGGTGAGGCCCTCGCGGACGTCGTCGCCGGTGAGGTTCTCGTCCTTCTCCTTGAGGAGGTTCTGGCGGCGCGCGAAGTCGTTGACGAGCTTGGTCATCGCCGCGCGGAAGCCCTCCTCGTGGGTGCCGCCCTCGTGGGTGTTGATCGCGTTGGCGTAGGTGTGGACCGACTCGCTGTAGGCGTTGGTCCACTGCATCGCGAGCTCGAGGCTCAGCGAGCGGGCCTCGTCCTCGACCTCGATCGAGATGACCTCGGGGTGCACCGGTTCGCTGCGCTTGCTGCCGTTGATGTGGTTGACGTAGTCGACGAGGCCGTTGTCGTAGCGGTAGCTGACCCGCTTGGCCGTGAGCGTCTTCTTCTCGCCGGAGCCGGCGTCGGCCGCCGCGTCCTGGGGCTCGTCGTCCTCGGTCGACTCCTCGACGACCTCGAGGTCCTCGTCGAGGTCGTCGAGGTCGACGTCGCGCTCGCCCGCGGGCTGCTCGATGCGCTCGTCGACGAGGTTGATCGTCAGGCCCTTGTTGAGGAAGGCCATCTGCTGCATCCGGGCCCGGATGGTCTCGAAGTCGTAGTAGACGGTCTCGAAGATGTCGGCGTTGGCCCAGAAGGTGATCGTCGTGCCGGTCTCGTCGGTGGCCTCCTGCTTCTCGAGGGGCCCGTCGGGCACGCCGTCGGTGAAGCTCATCCGGAAGACGTGGCCCTTCTGGCGGACCGCGGCCTTGAGGCGGGTCGACAGGGCGTTGACGACGGAGCTGCCGACGCCGTGCAGGCCACCGGAGACCTTGTAGCCGCCGCCACCGAACTTGCCGCCGGCGTGCAGCTGCGTCAGGACGAGCTCGACGGCGCTGATCTTCTCGACGGGGTGGATGTCGGTGGGGATGCCGCGGCCGTTGTCCTTGACCCGGACGCCACCGTCGGCGAGGAGCGTGACGTCGATGGTGTCGGCGTAGCCGGCGAGCGACTCGTCCACGGCGTTGTCGACGATCTCGTAGACGAGGTGGTGCAGGCCGCGGGGACCGGTCGAGCCGATGTACATGCCGGGGCGCTTGCGCACGGCCTCGAGACCCTCGAGGACGGTGATCGCGCTCGCGTCGTAGTCGACGCCGTTGGGCCGGACGTCGGCCGGGACCGCCGGTGCCGCAGGGACCACGGGCGCGTCGGGGTCGGGAGTCGCGGTGTCGGGTGCTGCCACGGAGTCGGATCCGGTGGAACTGGGGGTGGTGCTGGTGGTGATCGGCTCGTCGGCGTCGGACACGGCTCTCCTCGATGGTCAGACCTCATGCGGGCGGCCCGACGTGGACGTCGAGCCGCAACCTCATCAGTCTAACGGTCCGGGGCCGTAAACCGTGCCCTCAGACGCGCGAAACGGGCACTTTCCGGCCCGAGAACCCGTGGATCCGAGGGGAGGATCACGCCCCGGGGATCCAGCGCCCCTCAGGCACCCTCACCCGCCGCATCGCCCTGCGCCACCTCGAGGCGTCCGTCCGCACCCATTCTCCTCCGTCCTGGGCGGCCCGAGAGCCGTCGTCCACAGGCCGTCCGGGCCCTGCCGCGACCCGAGCCGGGCACCAGAGAGGGCACCAAACCGGGGTATGCCGGGAGGCCGGGTCCCAGCGGAACCCGGCCTCGCGGCATACGACCTCGGTGGGGTGGCTCCCCGCGTCAGAGGATGCCGCGGGCGTGGAAGGCCGCGCGCACGGTGGCGGCGTCGGTCGCACCGTAGAGCGCGGTCGTGGCGTCGACCGTCTTCTGCGCTGCCGCGGCCCACGTCGTCGACGGGGCGTAGGAGAACTGGGCCTCGAGGATGATGCGCGTCGCCTTGTCCCGGCCGAAGGCCTTGTTGACGTCCCAGAGCGCGTGGCTCCAGATCTCGCCGTCGTCGTGCACCTCGCCGGTGCGGTTGGCGACGGTCTTGGTCGTGTCGAGGCGGCGGATGCAGTGCGGCGTCGTCGAGGTGTAGGAGGTCGAGTCCCAGTCCATGACGCAGACCCACGGCGTCGTGGCCGTGTCGGCCGAGTTGCCCTGCGACATCGTGGCCGCGAGGTAGTCGCCGAAGCCCTCACCGATGGCGCCCGCGTCCGAGCCGCTGCCGAAGCCCGGCACCTGGTCGTCCTGGACCGCGTGGCCGTACTCGTGCCACACGACCTCCTGGTCCTCGCCGTCGTCGACGCCGCCCGTGCCGATGGTGATGGTGTCCTGGCTCGGGGTGTACCAGGAGTTGTCCTGGGTCGTCGTGTTGACGCTGAGGTCCTGGGACTCGTGGTTGACGTCGGCGAAACCGAGCGACTGGATGTAGGCCTGGACCCGGTCGACGGCGTAGTAGCTGTTGACCTGCTCGAACCGTGTGTCGCTGCGGGTGTAGGGGAAGGAGAGCGTCGACGAGAACGCGGCGGCGTTCTTGCCCTTCTTGCTGTTCGTGACGTTGGCCCAGCTGCCCTTGAGGTAGCCCGAGCCGTCGAGGTTGGCGAGGGTCACCGTCTTGTAGGCCGACGCGGGGACGGCGCTGTCGGCGTTGTTCGCGTCCTTGAGCGACTCGTTCTGCAGGGCGACGACGGGGTTGGGGTCGAAGACCTTGCCCGAGCCGCTTGCGAGGACCCGCTCGTCGGTGACCTTCGTGACCCGGCCGCTGCGGGCGTCGACGAGCACCTGCTTGTCCTGGTCGGTCGTGACCTGCCAGGCCAGCGTGGCCGCGGCCCCGGCGGCTCCGGGGACGACGACGAGCCGGCTGCCGCGGGCGTTGCCGTGGCCCTTCGCGGCGGTGGCGGCGGAGGCGCGCGCGACACCCGGTGAGACCGAGGTGAGGCCGGTGACGGCACGACGACCGTCGTCGACCGAGGCGGCGGCGCCCGTGGCGTGGACGGCGTACCAGCCGCCGAGCACCGGCACGCCACGGTAGGTCTGGGCGTACCAGCTGTGCGAGCCGAGCAGGCTCTGGCGCACCTGGACGAGCGTGAGGTCCGCGGGCACGGAGGCCCCGGCCGTGGCGGGGGCCGGCGCGGCGACGGAGCCGGCGGCCGCCGTCGAGAGCAGGGCACCGACCGCGGCGACGACCGAGGCGGTGGCGATGAGCGGCGTACGACGCATGTCGAACCTTTCGAGGAGTAGAGGCCAACGACACAGGCAACCACGCGCGGGAGGTCCGCGTCCGGAAAGGATTCGTAAAGACTTCCCCTCGTTTCGGCAGGGCGGGCACCGGCGGCGGGACGACCCGGGCACACCACGCCTGATCGTGACGTCAGGCGCCACCGCGCGCAGGCTCGAGTCGGGACACTGCGCGGACAACCTTTCCGTGCGGATGACGGTCTGGATGGGTGCCGGCTCGTGCCGGACGAGCCGACAACAGGGGACGCAGGTCATGGACGATGCAGAGCGGAGGGCCGACTTCACGGCCTACGTCAGGGCGCGCGAGCAGTCGCTCGCCCGACTCGCCTACCTGCTGAGCGGGGACCGGGACGCCGCCGAGGACCTGCTGCAGAACGCGCTCGCCAAGGTCTACCGCCACTGGGACCGCGTGCAGGTCGCCGAGCTGCCGGACGCCTACGTGCGCCGGGTCATGGTCAACGAGAACAACTCCCGCTGGCGCGGACTGCTGCGCCGCCACGAGTCACCGAGCAGCCACGTCCTCGAGGTGCTCGACCCGCCAGGGGCACCCGGACTCGACCCGGCGACGTCGATCGACCTCTGGCACCACGTGCAGAGCCTGCCGCGCCAGCAGCGCGCGGCCGTCGTGCTGCGCTACTACGAGGACCTCACCGAGGCCCAGACCGCCGAGGTGCTCGGGTGCTCCATCGGCACCGTCAAGAGCCACACGAGCCGCGCGATCTCCGCGCTGCGCTCCCGGATGAGCGAGGCCACGGCATGAACCCCATCGACCCCGGTCTCAAGCAGGTGCTCGACGAGCGCGGCGAGGGCGTACGCGTCGTGGCCGACCTCGCGGAGCGCGCGATCGCCCGCGACCGCTCCAACCGACGCCGCGAGCTAGGCGGGACCGCGCTCGTGGCGGGCCTCGTGCTGGCCGTCGCCGTGCCGGTGGGGTGGTCCGCCGTGCGACCGACCGGTGACCGGCCGCTGCCCGTCGGACCGTCGGCGTCGACGACGGCCCCCACGGGGCGACCGTCCGCGCCGACCGGGAGCGCCAGCAGCGCCCCCACTCCCACGTCGATCCCGACCCTCACCGCCGACGGCGCCCCCGCGCCGGTCACGGTCCGCTTCGCCACGGGAGGGCCGACCGGGACCACGACCGTCCCCTACGTCGCGGACGGCGTCATCTACGACGGGACGAGGCAGATCGCGCTGACCGGCAAGCTGACCGGCGGCTCGCTCGCGCGGCTGGCCGGTGGCGGGTGGCTCGTGGCCCAGGGGGAGACCGGTGTCTACTACGTCGTGGACTCGACCGGGGCCAACACGGTGCGGCTCGACGGCGAGTCCAGCACGGTCAACGCCGACGGCAGCGTCTTCGTCATCGAGTCGCGAGGCTCGCTCACGGCGTACGACGCCGCGGGGGCCCGCATCGGCCGGCTCACGGCCTCGACGTGCGACTGTGCTCCTCAGGGGGTGGCCGACGCCGAGTCGCCCGGGTACGACGCCGTCGGGATCGTCGGGCCCGTCGTCTATGCCAGCCGAGGCTTCACCGGCAGCTCGGTCGCGTGGGACGTCGCCACGGGAACACGCCGAGCGGTCGCCGGATCCCCCACACTCGTCGATGCCGCCCGTGGGACGGCCCTCGTCGGCGTGGCACCGAAGCCGGGTTCGAAGCAGGTCTGCAACGAGCTGACGGACCTCACCTCAGGTCGGACGATCTGGCGGCTCTGCGGGCCGCTCGTCTTTCGGGCGTTCTCGGCGGACGGCGCCTACCTGCTCGCGACCGGCTACATCGACGGGCTCGACGACTCGCAGCTGGGCCCCGACCGGACGTTCCTTTATGGCGGACTGGTTGTCGTGCGCACCAGCGACGGCGCTGTCGTGATGGAGGGCGGCAGCAGCAGCGCACGTGGTGGCGCCTCACCCGTCAGCTATCGCCTGGGGGGCGACGGCACCGTCACCGTGCAGGTCGGTGCGACGACCGGGGACCGCAGCCTGCAGCGCTGCACCCTCGACGGCGAGTGCATCGTCGTCGCACCGGGTCGGGCCCGGGACACGGACATCCCCGAGGGGGAGGACCCGTACTTCCTCGCCGACAACTGAGCGCGTGCTCAGTCGTCGGCGAGGGTGCGCTCGAAGAGGGAGTGGATCGCCTCGGGCAGGTGGGGCTCCTGGAGCGTCACGTCGCAGCCGGCCTCGTCGCACACGACGGAGTAGATGTACGCGTCGGGGTGGGTGCGCTCGGTCGAGGCGGCGATGCGCTGGAGAGTCGGTGCGGCCAGCAGGTGCTGCCAGTCCTTCGCGTCCCGCTCGGACAGGTCGCCCAGGGCCAGGCGGCGTTCGCGGACCTGGCCGGCGAAGCCACCAGAGCGACGGAGGAGCACCTGGGCGTCGGCGCCCGGGACCTGTCCGGAGGGCCCGCCCCCTGCCGGACCAGGCGTCGGGGTCGAACCGCCGGCGCCGCCCGCCTCACCGACCGGAGCACCGGCAGCCGCGGTGAGCACGCCGACCTGCTCCCACGCCGAGCGCACGGCCGTCTGCTCGGCGGACCCGTCACCGTGGGCACTGCCCGCGGCGGCCACGGTGAGGCCGGCGAACGTCGCGAAGTCGCAGTCGGCCTTGATGCCGTCACCCGACACGACGGCATACCAGATCGCGCCCGGGCCCTCCCAGGCATTGCCGCCGATCGCGTCGGCCGCGAGCACGAAGGCGCGGTTGGGGATGCCGGAGTTGATGTGGACCCCGCCGTTGTCGTCCTGGGTCTCGACGTAGTCGTCCATGTGCGCGGGCTGCGGGTCCTTGCCGAGCCGTGGGTCGTCGTAGGCCGTGCCGGGGTTGCGCATGTCGCGCAGGGCGCGACCCTGGACCGAAGGGTTGAGCAGGTCGGCGCCGACGAGCCAGTCGGCCTGCGCGGCGCTCTGGCCGAGTGTCTTCTGCTTGACGAGGACGCCGAACACGTCGGAGATCGACTCGTTGAGCGCGCCCGACTGGCCCTGGTAGAGCAGGCCGGCCGTGTGCTCGGTGACGCCGTGGGCGAGCTCGTGCCCGATGACGTCGAGGCTCTGGGTGAACCGCTCGAAGACGACCCCGTCGCCGTCGCCGAACACCATCTGCGAGCCGTCCCAGAAGGCGTTGTCGTAGTTGCGGCCGTAGTGGACCGTGGCGAGCAGCGGCATCCCCTTGCCGTCGAGCGAGTCGCGGTCGTAGGCCGTCGACCACAGCTCCCAGGTCGCGCCGAGTCCGTCGTAGGCCTCGTTGACCGCGACGTCGCCGCTCGCGGCCGCGCCCTCGGTGCGCACCGTCGTGCCCGGGGTCGTCTGGCTGCCCTGGGCGTCGGCGATCGTGCGGTGCGGTCCCGTGCCGTGGGCCGTCGGCGACGTGACGTCCTCACGACGCGGGGCCCGTCGCGTGGTCGGGCGGGCTGTCGGCGTGTGCCGCGAGGAGCGCAGCTCCTCGTCGTGCCGGAGCGCCTCGCGGGCGTGGGCGGCCAGGGCCGGCTCGTCGCTGGCCGCCAGGGCCTCGAGCATGTAGGGCGGGACGATCGTGCAGTGCGGCGTCCGGGTCTGCGGCGTTGGCTGCGTCGAGGTCATGACGACAGTCTGCGTCGGAACACCGACACCCGCCCTCCGAGCGGTCCTACAGTTCGCAGCGTGATCACGATCAACGTCGGGGGCCGCGAGTACGACTCGTGGGACGCGCTGCCCGAGGAGGTGCGGGCCCAGCTGCTCGCCGCCGGTGTCGACCCGGGACCGGACGGACGCCTTGACTCCGTCGACCTGTCGCGTGCCCATGGCTCGGTCACGCGACGCACCACCGTCACCGGACCCGGCGGTGCGCCCCTGCCTCCCGTCGTCGCCGAGGTGCTGTCCTCCATCGCCGACGCCTTGGGCTCGGCGCTGCACGGTGCCGTCGGTCCGGTCGCGCCGACGGCCGGAAGAGGGCCGGCGGCCGAGCCGGACGCACCGCCGGCGCCGACCACAACCGAGAGCCTGCCCGCCGTCGAGCGTGCGGCCGTCGAGACCGACACCGAGGACACCGAGGACACCGAGGACACCGACGCCTCCGCGCCGGCGCGATCCCGGCGCGTGCCGCGGGTCCTCGCCTGGGTCGTCATCGCCGGCACCGTGCTGCTCGTCGCCACCGTCGTCGTCATCGGCCTGAGCGGGGTCTGAGCGGGGTCTGAGCGGCGCCGCCGATCAGCCGTAGGTGTCGCGCGGTCCTCGTGAGTCGGGGGAGCGACGGGCGCCGCGGTTCCACGACGGCGCGCTCGGGCCGACGACCTTGAGCTCGCTGACCGCGCCGGCCCCGATCTCCTCGTCGATCCGGGCGAGCAGCGACGAGGCGAGCAGGCGCATCTGCGTGGCCCAGGCCGTCGAGTCGGCGCGCACCGTGAGGATTCCGTCGACGAAGGTGAGCGGCTCGACGTGGCCGGCGATGTCGGGCCCCACGATCTCGGGCCAGCGGCCCATGACCGAGCCGACCGCGACGTCGACCTTCCAGCCGCGATCGAGCAGCAGCCGGTCGAGCTGGTCACCGAGCAGGGCCGGGTCGCGACCGTCGCGGGCCGAGCCGGACAGCACCGGCGCGTCACCGATCGGGCGGCGTCGCTTCTTCGGCCGCATGCCGGGGCGCAGGCCCTTCTCGGCCGCTCCGGCCCGCGCCCGCGCCAGCGCCGAGGCCGCGGCGTCGGCGATCCGGGTGTCCTCGTCGGTCGGCGCGGGAGCGTCCTCGGCACCACCGGCCGCCGTGTCGGGGGGCTCGGCCCCGGGGGCGTCGTCACTCATCGTCGCCCTCCCCACCCGACTCATCGCCGGGGGTGTCCTCCGCGAGGGCCTGAGGTGGCTCGCTCACGGACGCACCCACGGAGCCGACGGCCTGGACCTGACCGAGCACGACGGCATACGTCGTGCCGTTCTCGCGGAGCACGTCGGGCACGTCGGCTCCGACGGCGGCGGTGATGAGCACCTGCTCGCAGTCGGAGACGAGCGCCGCGAGCCGCTCGCGCCTCCCGGAGTCGAGCTCGGCGAAGACGTCGTCGAGAACGAGCACCGGGTCGTCGCCGAGGTCGCGGCGCAGGAGCCGGTATGCCGCGAGCTTGAGTCCCAGCGCGAAGCTCCAGGACTCGCCGTGGCTGGCGTACCCCTTGGCGGGCAGCTCGCCGAGCGAGAGGACGAGGTCGTCACGGTGGGGCCCGACGAGGGAGATTCCCCGCTCGATCTCGCTGGAGCGCACCTGCTCGAGGGTGTCGAGCATCCCGGTGCGCAGCTCCTCGATCTCGGGGACCTCACCGGCCGCGAGCCGCTTGGCGAGGTCCTCGTGGAGGGAGCTCTTGTAGGTGGCGCGTGCGTTCGAGGCGGCCGCGCTCACCGCGTCGTAGCACTCGGAGAGGTCGGGCACGAGGTCGCGCAGCAGCCGCAGCCGTGCGTAGAGCAGCTGGGCCCCGACCGAGGCGAGATGGTCGTTCCACACGTCGAGGGTGTGCAGGGCCGCCTCGCGGGCCTCGTCGACCGGCTGGTCGCCGTCGCGCGGCGGACGCGGCGGGCGACGGGCACCCTTGCGGAGCACCGGCGCCGCGGACTTGAGCAGGGCGTTGCGCTGCTTGAGGATCTTGTCGTAGTCGGACCGGACCCCCGACCACCGTGGCTGTCGCTGCACGAGCAGCTCGTCGAGGAAGCGCCGCCGCTCCGAAGGGTCGCCCTTGACGAGCGCGAGGTCCTCGGGCGCGAAGAGCACCGTGCGCACCGTGCCGAGCACGTCGCGCGGCCGCGAGACGGGGGAGCGCCCGAGGCGGGCGCGGTTGGCGCGACCCGGCGTGATCTCGAGCTCGACCATCGTCTCGCGGTCGTCGCGGACGATGGCCCCACGCACGATCGCCTGGTCCGCGCCGAACCGGACGAGCGGCTGGTCCGTCGCCACGCGGTGCGACCCGAGCGTGGCGAGGTAGCCGACCGCCTCCACGAGGTTCGTCTTGCCCTGGCCGTTGAGACCCACGAGCGTGGTGACGCCCGGCGTCAGCGCGAGCTCGGCGCTCGGGTAGCTGCGGAAGTCCTTGAGGGTCAGGTGACGGACGTGCAAGGAGGGTGCGGCGCTCTGCTCAGGCCTTCTTGGCGGTCTTCTTCGCCGCGCGCTTCTGGCCGCGCGCGGAGTCGGCCATGTCGGTGGCCGTCGTCGCCGACGCCCGACCGGAGGAGGCGGCCTTCTTCGCGGCGCCGACGTTGGCCTGCGAGGCCGTCGCGGACGCACGCTTGCTCGCCTGCTTCGTCGCGGAGCGACGCGAGGCGCCCTTCTTCGCGGCGGCCTTCTTGGCCGGGGCCGCCGGCACGTCGCCCTGGCGCAGCTTCTCGCCCTCGGCGATCGTCATGACCTGGTGCCCGCCGAACTGGCCGCGCAGCGCCGCGACGGCCTGCATCGTCGGCGAGCTCGACTGGCGCGAGGCGAAGCGCGCGAAGAGCGAGGCCGAGATGACGGGCATCGGCACGGAGAGGGCGATGGCCTCCTCGACGGTCCAGCGCCCCTCGCCGGAGTCGTTGGTGTAGTCGGACACGTCGTCGAGGTGGGGGTTCTCCTCGAGCGCGTCGACCATGAGGTCGAGCAGCCAGGACCGCACGACGGTGCCGCGGCTCCACGCCTTGAAGGCACCGGGGACGTCGGTGACGATGTCCTTCTTCTCGAGCAGCTCGTAGCCCTCGGCATAGGCAGCCATGAGGCCGTACTCGATGCCGTTGTGGACCATCTTCGTGTAGTGCCCGGCACCGACCTTGCCGGCGTGGACGAAACCCTCGTCGCGCGGGCCGTCCGGCCGCAGCGCGTCGAAGATCGGCATCGCCCGGGTGACCCACTTCTTGTCGCCGCCGCACATGAGCCCGTAGCCGTTCTCGAGGCCCCAGATGCCACCGCTGACGCCGCAGTCGACGTAGCCGATCTTCTTCTCGCCGAGCAGCTTGGCGTTCTCGAAGTCGTCGGTGAAGCGCGAGTTGCCGCCGTCGATGACGAGGTCGCCCGGCTCGAGCAGCTCGGCGAGCTTGGCGACGGTCTCACGGGTCGGGTCGCCGGCCGGCACCATGACCCACACGACGCGCGGGGCCTCGAGGGCCTTGACGAGCGCCGGCAGCGTGCGCACGTCGGCGACGTCGGGGTTGCGGTCGAAGCCGACGACCTCGTGGCCCGCGCGACGCAAGCGCTCGCGCATGTTGCCGCCCATCTTGCCGAGACCGATGAGACCGAGCTGCATGTCGCGAGCCTTTCTGCGGGGGAGTCTGGCGGGAAGCGTGCGGGGCGGAGCGGGTGGCGCGGTTCGAGGCTACGCCTGCCCGGCGGCATACGGCACCGGGCGCTCGGGTGCGCCGCGAGCGCGGTGCGGGAGGTGGGTGTCAGCTGGCGAAGCGGACCGGCATGAGGACGTAGCGGTAGCTGGTGTCGGGCTCGGAGTCGGCCTCGGCCTGGCCGGTCAGCACGGCCGGGCGGCTCGGCTGGGTGAACGAGAGACGGCTCCAGGCGGTGCCGACGGCGTGCAGGCCGTCGAGGAGGAACTGCGGGTTGAACGCGATCTGGATCTCGGGTCCGTTGAGCGTGGCCTCGACGGCCTCGGAGGCCTGGGCGTCGTCGCCGGTGCCGGCCTCGATGGCGACCTGGCCGTCGGTGAACTTCAGCAGCACCGGGGTGTTGCGCTCGGCGACGAGGGCGACACGCTTGACGGCCTCCTCGAGCGCCGCTGTCTCGACGACCGCCTCGGTGTCGACCGACGTGGGGAAGATCGAGGTGACCTTGGGGTACTCGCCGTCGAGCAGACGCGTCGTCGCACGGCGCTGGCCGGCCTCGAAGCCGATGAGGCCGTCGCCGCCCTGGCCGAGCGCGAGCTCGACGGAGCCGGACGCACCGAGGGCGCGTGCCGTGTCGGAGAGCTGGCGAGCCGGGATGAGCGCGACGTGGCTCGCGTCGGTGGCCGACGGGCTCCACGTCAGCTCGCGCATCGCGAGGCGGTAGCGGTCGGTCGCGAGGAGGGTCACCTTGTCGCCGTCGATCTCCATCCGCACGCCCGTGAGGATCGGCAGGGTGTCGCCCTTGTCGGCGGCGATCGAGACCTGGGCCACCGCCTGGGTGAAGACGTCGCCGGCGATGGTGCCGCTCGTCTCGGGCGAGAGCGGCAGCGTCGGGTAGTCGGCGACCGGCATCTCGCGGAGCGCGAAGCGGGACGAGCCGCAGGCGACGTTGACCTTGCTGCCGTCGGTGCTGACGTCGATCGGCTTGTTGGGCAGGTTGCGCGAGATGTCGGCGAGCAGGCGACCGAGCACGAGCACCTGGCCGGCCTCGGCGACGTCTGCCGGCACGGTGATGCGCGCGGACACCTCGTAGTCGAAGGCGGACAGCGTCAGCGTGCCGTCCTCGTTCGCGTCGACGAGCACGCCAGCGAGCACAGGAACCGGCGGGCGCGCCGGGAGCCCACGGGCCACCCAGGTCACGGCCTCGGCCAGGACGTCTCGCTCAACCCGAAACTTCACGGTGCACTCACTTCGACGGGGAAGGACATTGGGGCTCAGACACTAGTGCCTGCCGGTGACTGGCACCACAGACACTCCCCGAATCGCCGAGGCGGCGAAATCACACGATTGCCCGCCGGGTCCGTGGACCCTCTCGAGCCGGCCCTGGGCGTCCGGTCGGACCCTCGTTGTCGGGGCTCCCCTCTATGACTGGGATCTCGTCATAGTCATAGGTGCTGTGGATGCTGTGGACAACCGGCGTCGGTGCAGGTCAGCCTGCCGATGGGGGTGTGCACGGCGTGTGGGGTCGCGCCGGATGCGGCGGCCCCGCCCTGTGGACGGATCTCGGCCGTGCACATCGTCCTCACAGGAAGCCCGTGGGTTGTCCGCAGCTTTCCGGCCGTCGTCCACACGTTTCCACAGAGGCGTGTGGAAGAGCGGTCGGGATATGTCCGATTTGAAAGGATTGATGACTAGTCACCTGTGCACGGTCCGCCCCACGGCTTCCACAGAGTTGTCCACAGGCGGTGGACAACTCTGTGGTCCTCGGTCTCGTCGCGTCTACGGGCCTCGGGTCACGGGGAGGTCACGCTGTGCACACAAGTGTGGACAAACCTGTGGACGGATGTGGACGTATGCCGTGTGCCTGGGCGGGTGCAGCCGTCCCGGAGGGGGCCGACTAGTCACCGGCCGGCGCGATGACGCACCGTCGCGAGGCCGCGAGAAGACACTCGAAGAGGGCCTCGCCGTCCGGAACCGGCCCCAGCTGGGCGAAGACCTCGCTCGTCACGGCGCCGAGCAGCAGGGTCCAGGCGGCCAGGCCCTGGGTCAGGGCGACGGCGTCCAGCCGCGTCAGAGCGAACATCGGTGCCTCGAGCAGTGCGCCGACACCGGCCTCGGCGCGCGCCGGCACGAGGCCGAGCCGCCGGGGGTCGGCGAGCCGGTCCGCTGCCCGGACGTCGTCGAGCAGGGCGACGAGCAGGACGAGGACGGCAGTGCCCGGCTCCTCGGTGCGCTCGGACGGGGCCTCGTAGTCCGGGACCGGAGAGCCGTAGATGAGCGCGAAGTCGTGCGGCCGGTCGACCGCCCACGCTCGCAGGGCTCGACCGATGGCGTCCCATCGTGCCTCGAGGTCGTCGTGGGGGACGGTGTCGTGGGCGCGGCGGACGGCAGCGGCGAGTGACCAGTACGAGTCGACGATGAGGCGGGTGAGGAGCTCGTCGCGACTCTCGACGTAGCGGTAGATCCCGGAGGAGACCATGCCGAGGTCGCGGGCGACGGCGCGCAGGCTGAGCGCGGCCGCCCCGTCAGTGGCCAGGTGCTCACGCGCCACGCGGAGGATGTCGCCCTCGACGGCGAGCCGGTTCCGGGCGCGCTTGCCCAGCGGGCCGGCAGGCGTGTCGGCGGGTGCATCGGCGGGTGCATGGGCGGATGCGTCCGCGGGTGTGACGTCGAACGGGTCCATGGACCGAGCCTGCCACATCTCGCGCGAAAATGTGAGCAGTGCTCTTGCTTTCGTCGCCGACTGCTGTCACCCTCGAAATGTGAGCGGTGCTCACGCCACATCCTCGAAGGAGCAGACCATGACCCACCACCTCGTCCTCGGCGCCGGCGGCGTCGGCCGCTCGACGACCGCCGCACTCGTCGCCCTCGGCCACACCGTGACCCTCGCGTCCCGTTCGGGGCGGGTCGTCGAACGCCCCTGGCAGGACACCCACCCGGACGCGGTCGAGGTCGTCGCCGTCGACGCGAGCGACGCGTCCGCGCTGACGGCCCTGGCGCGCGGTGCCGCGAGCATCGTCAACGCCGTCAACCCGCCCAGCTACATGACCTGGGACACCGACTGGCCGCCCATCGCCGCCGCCACCCTCACCGCCGCCGAGGAGTCCGGAGCCGGCCTCGTCATCATCGGCAACCTCTACGGCTACGGCGAGGTCGAGGCGCCCATGCACGAGGACGACCCGCTGCGGCCGTCCGGTCACAAGGGCCGCATCCGTGCCGACATGTGGACCGAGGCGCTGGCCCGCCACGAGGCCGGCCGGCTGCGCGTCACCGAGCTGCGCTCGAGCGACTACTTCGGACCGGGCACGACGCCGCGGACCAGCTACCTGGGCGACGTGGTCATCGACGCGCTGCTCGCCGGCCGACCGCCCCTCGTGCCCGCCGGCCGGGCCGACGCGGCCCACTCGTGGACCTACGTCCCCGACGTCGGCCGGCTCGCAGCCCGGGTCGCCGCCGGCGACGACGGCTGGGGTCGGGCCTGGCACGTGCCGACCGCGCCGGCCCGCACGTTCGACGAGGCCGCCGGCGACGTCGCGCGCGTCGCCGGCGTCAAGCAGCGTCGGGTACGCGTGCTGCCCCGGCCGCTCGGCACCGCGGCCGGCATCGTCGTCCCCTTCATGCGCGAGCTGCGCGAGACCCGCCACCAGTTCGAGCGGCCCTTCGTCCTCGACTCCGAGCTCACCCAGCGCACGTTCGGGCTCGCACCGACCCCGTGGGACGAGGCGCTGGCGGCGACCGTGGCCGCCCGGCGCGCGGCCAAGGCTGCGAGGCCGGCCCACGCGGGAGCCGCGGCCTGACGCCGACGCGGCCCGACGGCATACGCCATCGGGCCGCGTCAGCGGGCGTGCTCGGGTGTCAGTGCGACTGCTGGCGGATCCGGTTGGTCAGCTCGGTGACCTGGTTGTAGATCGCGCGGCGCTCACCCATGAGCTCGCGGATCTTGCGGTCGGCGTGCATCACCGTCGTGTGGTCGCGGCCGCCGAAGTGCTGGCCGATCTTCGGCAGGCTGAGGTCGGTCATCTCGCGGCAGAGGTACATCGCGATCTGGCGGGCCGTCACGAGCTGGCGCGAGCGGCTCGAGCCGCAGAGGTCCTCGAGCGTCACCGCGTAGTAGGCCGCGGTCACCGCCATGATCGTCGCCGCGGTCACCTGGTTCGGCGTCTCGTTGGGCAGCACGTCCTTGAGCACGATGACCGCGAGAGGCAGGTCGACCGCCTGGCGGTTGAGGTTGCTGAACGCCGTGACGCGGATGAGCGCGCCCTCGAGCTCGCGGATGTTCGTGCTGAAGTTCGTCGCGATGTACTCGAGGACGTCGTCCGGCACCTTCATCCGGTCCTGGATCGCCTTCTTGCGCAGGATCGCGATGCGGGTCTCGAGGTCGGGCGGCTGGACGTCGGTGAGCAGGCCCGACTCGAAGCGGGTGCGCATCCGGTCCTCGAAGCCGGACAGCTCGCGCGGCGGCAGGTCACTCGTGATGACGATCTGCTTGTTCGCGTTGTGCAGCGTGTTGAAGGTGTGGAAGAACTCCTCCTGCGTCTGCAGCTTGCCCTGGAGGAACTGGATGTCGTCGATGAGGAGCACGTCGACGCTGCGGTAGCGGTTCTGGAACGCGCTCGCCTTGTCGTCGCGGATGCTGTTGATGAAGTCGTTGGTGAACTCCTCGGAGTTCACGTAGCGCACGCGCACGTTGGGGAACATCGTGCGGGCGTAGTGCCCGATCGCGTGGAGCAGGTGGGTCTTGCCCAGCCCGGACTCGCCGTAGACGAAGAGCGGGTTGTACGCCTTGGCCGGGGCCTCGGCCACCGCGACCGCGGCCGCGTGGGCGAAACGGTTGCTCGCGCCGATGACGAAGGTGTCGAAGGTGTACTTCGGGTTGAGCCTGGTGTCGCCCGGCGAGCTGGGCTCGGGGCGCTGCTGGAGGCGCAGCGGCCCGCTCTCGCCACCGCTGAGCGGGTCGGGGCCGAGCTCCATCCGCGTCTGCGCCTCGTAGGTCGGCTGCCGCGGCTCGTCGAGGTCGGCGCCGTTGAGCGCTGGTGCGCTCTCGGCGAGGTCGCGCAGCGGGTTGTGGGCGGCCTGGCCGTAGCCGCCGTTCTGGTGGCCGCCGATGGCCCCGGAGCCGTTGCCGGACGGGGAGCCGGAGCCGGCGCCCCCGATCTGTCCGGCGCCCGGACCGCTGCGCGAGCCGTCGTGGACCTGACCACTCGGCTCGTCGCTGATCATGCCGAGGTCGGTCTCGAGGCTCTCGTCGACCGAGACCGCGAGCTGGACCGGGTGGCCGAGCTGGCTCGCGAGGGCCTCGTGGATCTGCTCACGCACCCGCTGCTCGAGAAAGTCCTTGGTGAACGTGTTGGGTGCACGCACGAGCGCCGTCTGGTCGAGCACGCCGACGAGGCGGCACAGCCGGACGAAGGCGCGCTCCTGGTTCGACAGGCCCACCGAGTCGAGAGTGCCGAGCGTCTGCTGCCAGATCTGCGCGTAATCGACGCCTGTCTCGGCCACCTGATCCCACCTGCCCCTGAGTCAATTCCGTTGCACCTGTTGCGAT
The DNA here is from genome assembly GCF_056403915.1 of Terrabacter sp. P2_E3. Classification (NCBI taxonomy): domain Bacteria; kingdom Bacillati; phylum Actinomycetota; class Actinomycetes; order Micrococcales; family Intrasporangiaceae; genus Terrabacter; species Terrabacter sp. P2_E3. Next base: position 63,404 of record NZ_JBFUEN010000007.1, on the reverse strand, counting down.
CCCGGCTCGGTTCGTCTCGAGCAAGGGCTCGAGTGCGCCGGGGTCGGACCTGCGGGGTCCGTCCGTGTCCTGGTGAACGATGCCCTGTTGTCCACACGTTTGTCCACAGCCTGTGCATGGGGTGGCGAGGATCGTGAGAGTCGAAAACCTACAGCCGCAGGCTCGCCGGTGACAATCGAGTCGTCCACAGATCTCCGGCCGGACGGCGTGTCGGCTTGCAATCGCCGTGGGACCTTCGAGGATCGTGAGTTTTGGTCTGCTCGCCCGGGGCGGCTCCGTCGGTTTGACCCTCTCTCGACGGCTCCCGTATCGTTGACCGAGCGTGTCTGCGACCTCTTTCGCATGCCCATGGCCCCGAGCCCGGCCCAGCCGGACCCCCTCGGCCCTCCACGGGCTTGCCGATTGCGGTCGCATCGGCCACCGACAGCCCCACAACGGGAGCCGGACCGACGTCGTCGTGACGTCGGACGGGCCCCTGCAACCTACGGAGAACCTCGTGAGCAAGCGCACCTTCCAGCCGAACAACCGTCGCCGCGCCAAGACGCACGGCTTCCGCCTGCGCATGCGCACCCGCGCCGGCCGCGCCATCCTCGCCCGCCGCCGCAGCAAGGGCCGCGCCGAGCTCTCGGCCTGAGCAGCCGGAGGCCGCGGCGTGCTGCCGGCACGTCACCGACTGCGTGAGCGGACGGACTTCACGACGGCAGTACGCGGGCCCGGCGCCAGCAGAGCAGGCGGGCGACTCATCGTCGTGCATGCCAACCGGACCGATGCGCGTGCGGAACTTCCGCCGCGCGTCGGTTTTGTTGTGTCCAAGGCCGTCGGCAACGCCGTCGTGCGCAACCGGACCAAGCGCCGGCTGCGCGCCAGCGTCGCGACCCGGCTGACCGGCATGCCGACCGGCCTCGACCTCGTCGTGCGCGCCAACCCGGCCGCGGCGGAGGCGACGTGGGACGAGCTCGACCTCGCCGTCGGGCGCCAGCTCGAGAAGGCGTGCCGGCCATGAGCCCCACGGTCAACCAGGTGCTCGCGGCGCCCCTGCTGCTGGCGGTCCGCTTCTACCAGCGGTTCGTCTCCCCACTCTCCGGACCCAGCTGCCGCTTCTACCCCAGCTGCTCGGCGTATGCCGTCACCGCGCTGACCCGGTTCGGACCGTTACGTGGTGGTTGGCTCGCGATCCGCCGGCTCGGCCGCTGCAACCCGTGGAACCCGGGCGGGGTCGACCCCGTTCCCCAGACGTGGGCGACGCGAAACGACGTGCGGCCGGAGGACTTCCGTCCGGCCGGAACCGCCGAGGACGAGCACGACCACCAGCACGACGAGCACGCCCCGCACCCAGTCCCGCACGCGGTCTCCCACCGCGAACCCACGACCTGACCAACCGGCATATGGTTGCCGATCAGTGGTGAGTGGCCCAGACACCTCGAGCCCGAGCTGAACCGGCCGGCCCACCAGACCACAGAGGAAACACGTGATCGACTTCTTCAACACCCTGCTCTATCCGATCAAGCTCGGTGAAGCCTGGGTCATGTACGGCTGGCACTGGCTCTTCGACAAGATCGGCCTCAACGGTGACCTGGCCGGCTGGGCCTGGGCCATGTCGATCGTCGGCCTCACGGTCGTCGTCCGACTCCTGCTCATCCCGCTCTTCGTGCGCCAGATCCACTCCTCCCGCCGGATGCAGCTCATCCAGCCGGAGATGCAGAAGATCCAGAAGAAGTACAAGGGCAAGCGAGACCCTGAGTCCCAGAAGGCCCAGCAGGCCGAGATCATGGATCTCTACCGGCGCACCGGGACCAACCCGTTCAGCAGCTGCCTGCCGATCCTCATCCAGAGCCCCTTCTTCTTCGCGCTCTTCCAGCTGCTCAACAACCTCAAGGCCCAGGCCGAGGGGGTGCCCGGCCACGACGCGATCGGCCCGATCACCCGCGAGGTGGCGGCGCAGATCGAGAGCTCGACGATCTTCGGCGCCAAGCTGTCGGACTCTTTCCTGACGCCGGGAGCCTCCCTCAACGTCAAGATCCTCACTGCCGTCCTCATCATCCTCATGTCGGCCACGACGTTCACGACGCAGTACCAGCTGATGCGCAAGAACATGCCCGCAGCCGCTCTGGACAACCCGTTTGCGAAGCAGCAGAAGGTCCTGCTGTACCTGATGCCGATCTTCTTCGCGATCTCGGGCGTCAACTTCCCGATCGGCGTCCTGATCTACTGGCTGACCACCAACCTGTGGACCATGGGCCAGCAGTTCTACGTCATCCGCAACATGCCGGCCCCCGGGTCCGAGGCCGAGCGCGCCCGCCGTGAGCGGATGAAGCGCAAGGGCAAGGACATGCAGGAGCTGACCGTGCCGGGCCTCGAGTCGACCGAGACCGTCCCCGACGACGCGGTCAAGTCGGGTCAGCGCCAGCAGCCGAAGGGCAAGAAGCGTGCCCGCACGCAGCCGACCAAGAACCGCCGCTGAGGTTCATCCACACACTTGTCCACATTGCCTTGGGGCCTCTGACCTGCGAAGACGTGAGTTGTCCACAGATCTGCCCCCCGGTGAACGAAGGAGTTTCCAATGAGCGACACCCAGGCCACGGACGTCGAGACGCCCACTGACGCCACTGCCGAGCCCATCACCGGAAAGACCACCGGCGAGACCACCGAGCAGGTCACCGAGGTGCCCGAGTCCACCCCGTCGGTCGAGGTTTCCCGGAGCGACGAGGCGTTGGAGACCGCCTCGTCGGCCGAGAGCTCGGACGCGACTGCGGACTCCGACGAGCCCGAGGTCGAGGACCAGGGCAACAAGGCCGACAAGGGCGAGAAGAAGTCGCGGGTCCGGATGCTCGAGCGCGAGGGTGAGGTGGCGGCCGACTTCCTCGAGACCCTCCTCGACATCGCCGACCTCGACGGGGACATCGACGTCGACGTCGACGGCGACCGAGCTGCGATCGCCATCGTCGACTCCGACGAGGGCCGCGTCCCGCGTCGCCTCGTCGGGACCGACGGCAAGGTGCTCGAGGCCCTGCAGGAGCTGACCCGACTGGCCGTGCAGGTCGAGACCGGCGAGCGGAGCCGCCTCATGCTCGACATCGCCGGCCACCGCGCGCAGCGTCGTTCGGCTCTCGTCGAGCTGGCCAAGGTCGCCATTGCCGAGGTGCAGGAGTCGGGGACGAAGCGCGCGCTCGAGCCGATGACCGCTTTCGAGCGCAAGGTCGTTCACGACGAGGTCGCAGCCGCCGGTCTCGTGTCCGAGTCCGAGGGTGTCGACCCGCACCGTCACATCGTCATCCTTCCTGCCTGACCACCCCCCGTTTCACGTGAAACGGGAATCGACCGCTGCATCCGAGACGGCATCCACGAGGAGTGAGAGCGCGTGACCCACGATGCTCTCGACCCGGCGGAGCTGCCCACGACGCCGGCCGCGGCATCCGCGGTCTTCGGGGACCGGCTCGCGCTGGCCGAGCACTTCGTGGCGATCCTGGCGGACACCGGGATCAGCCACGGCCTGATCGGCCCTCGTGAGACACCGCGGCTCTGGGACCGTCACGTGCTCAACTGCGGCGTCGTCCACGAGGCGATCCCCCGGAGCGGGGAGACGCAGCAGGTCATCGACGTGGGGTCGGGTGCCGGTCTCCCCGGTCTGGCTCTGGCCATCGCGCGTCCCGACCTGGACCTGCACCTCGTCGAGCCGCTCGCCCGGCGCACCGGGTGGCTGTCGGGCACCGTCGCCCAGCTCGGTCTGACGAACGTCACGGTGCACACGGCGCGGGCCGAGACCATGTGGGACCGGCTGCACGCCCCGTGGGTCACGGCCCGGGCGGTGTCACGCATCGTGCAGCTCGCCGAATGGACGCTCCCGCTGCTCGAGTCGGGCGGCAGCCTGCTGGCCCTGAAGGGGAGCAGCGCCGTCGACGAGCTGGCCGAAGGACGTACGGCACTCACGCGTCTCGGCGTGATCGACGCCGAGGTGCACGAGTACGGTGGGGACCTCCTGGGTGACCCCACCATCGTGCTCCGGGCGACGATCGGCGAGGTCGTGGACCGTCGACGGTTCCGCTCGCGCCAGCCGTCCAGTGCCGGTTCGGCCCGCCGTCGGGCTGATCGGCCGCGCGGTTCGCGACGCTCCGGCCCGGAAGCGGGCGGGCGTCCGCGCCATCAGCCATGATCGTGTCCAGACCATTTCGATGGATGACCCTCGCGGATCCTGCCGCGGGCCGTCCCTCAACCCCGGAGGTGCACTCCCTGTGACGATGTCGACCAACCTGGGCTGGCCGAGTGAACCCGAGCCAGGACCGGAGCACCGACGTCTCGGGTGGCTCGCGCGCATGTTGGGCGTTTCACGTGAAACGAGTGACGGGCAGCAGGCAGAGTCGGGACGCGAGACGTCGGGCGACGAGACGCAGGCAGCGAACGCTGCCGAGGCGGCGCACTCCGGCACCGGCGAGGTCGCGGATACCCTGTCTCCGGCGGACGCCACGTCCGGAACCGATGACGTGGCGGGGACGCACGACGAGGGTGCGGTCGACGAGAGCACCGTCGACACGGAGCCCGTCGACACCGAGCCCGTCGACACGGAGCCCGTCGACACGGAGCCCGGCGACGACATCGCTTCGGATGACGGGGCCGGCGAGCGTGGCCCCGGGACGGTGGAAGCGCACGTCGAGCCCACGTCGTCCGACACCGAGGCGCCGGGCGCGCAGCCCGATCCCCTCGAGCTCGGGCACGACCTTTCGGCCTCCCACGAGCCGCTGCCGTCGACCGAGCAGCCGCTCGCCGACGAGACCGCGGCCTTCGGTGAGGGTCAGGTGATCGAGCCCGCTGCAGGAGCGGCACCCGACGACCGGCCGGTCGAGGACTCGGGTCTCACACCCTCGGAGGCCGAGGTTCCGGGGGTCGAAGCGGCGCACGACGAGCTGCCGGCCCCTGTGGACAACGCGGTGGATGACGCTCCGGGAAATGCCTCTGTTGAACGGGAAATCACGTCGAACGAGGCTGGGGACAACGCTGTGGACGAAGCCCGACGCGCCTCCGAGCTCAGGGCCGACCATGCCGATCGTGAGGCCCTCGCAGCGGCCATCCCGACCGCCGGCCAGGACACGCCGCTGGCGATGGAGCTCGCCGAGAACGCCCGTCGCCGCATCCAGCTGACCGGTCGTCCGTTCCCGAAGCCGGTGGGTCCACGGGTCCTCACCGTGGCCAACCAGAAGGGCGGCGTCGGCAAGACGACGACGACAGTCAACGTCGCGGCCGCCCTCGCGCAGTCGGGACTCAAGGCCCTCGTCATCGACCTCGACCCGCAGGGCAATGCCAGCACGGCCCTGGGGATCGACCACCACGCCGAGGTGCCGTCGATCTACGACGTGCTCGTCGAGGGGACCCCGCTGCTCGATGTCGTGCAGCGGTGCACCACGGTGGAGAACCTCTACTGCGCACCGGCGACGATCGACCTCGCCGGTGCCGAGATCGAGCTGGTCTCGCTCGTGGCGCGTGAGTCGCGCCTCCAGAAGGCGATCACTGCCGCAGCCGAGGCCGGACACGAGTTCGACTACATCCTCATTGACTGCCCGCCCAGTCTGGGCCTGCTCACCGTCAATGCCATGGTCGCCGCCAGCGAGGTCTTCATCCCCATTCAGTGCGAGTACTACGCCCTCGAGGGTCTCTCGCAGCTGCTCAAGAACATCGACCTCGTCAAGCGTCACCTCAACCCGGCGCTGCACGTCTCCACGATCCTGCTGACGATGTACGACGGCCGGACGCGCCTGTCGGCCCAGGTCGCCGACGAGGTCCGCGAGCACTTCCCCACGGAGGTGCTCCGGACGTCGGTGCCCCGCTCGGTCCGGGTGTCGGAGGCGCCGAGCTTCGGCGAGACCGTGATGACCTACGACCCGGCCAGCAGTGGGGCTCTCGCGTACCTCGAGGCGGCGGGTGAGATCGCCGACCGCGGAGCCGCCGGTCGCACCTGACCTCGACACGATCCTCGTCCCGAAACGGGGCCGTCACCGTCTGGTGACGGCCCCGTTTCACGTGAAACGCGCACTGGCATCCCGTTTGAGCTGAGGAGCGCTGCGCCCGGCGGCCGCTCGATGCACCTCGAGACGTCGCAGAGTCCAGGTGAAACAAGAAGAAGTCGCTGAGCGGCTCGACAGGGTGGGGTAGGCGTGTCACTGCCAGTCCCGTCGACGCTCGTTTCACGTGAAACGAGACGGACGCGGCTCGGCGTCAGAGGACCCGGGCGTCCAGGCGCACTCTCCAGCAGGGGGACGACGGGCCTGTCACGGCCACCCACCGTTCCACGTGAAACGTCGTGAGACTCGGAGCGACCGGCGTCGTTTCACGTGGAACGTCGCCGCTGGCCTGTCGACGTGATAGCGCGACATGAGGTCAGGTGCGCGGGCGGAGTGGTCACGTGCACCTAGACTGACCGACGGACGCGATGGCCGCGTCGGCGATGGCGAGGGGTTGGCGAATGGCGGAGAAGCGTCGAGCACTGGGTCGAGGCCTCGGGGCACTCATCCCGAGCGCGCCGAGCGGAGGCGCCGGTCGACCCGTGGACGTCTTCTTCACCGAGCAGAAGCAGGCAGGGCCCACCACGGCCGAGGCGCCGGGTGCACCGGCCGGTCCCGACGGGGCTGCCGATCTGACCACGCCGCCGAGCACGGCCGCCCCGAGCACGTCGACATCCAGCAGTGACGCTGCGGTCCAGGGAGCGGAGACGACGAGCAGTGGACTCGCCGTCGTCCCCGGCGCCGAGTTCGCCGAGCTCGACATCGACTCGATCCGCCCGAACCCCAAGCAGCCGCGCACGGTCTTCGACGAGGACCACATGGGCGAGCTGGTGCACTCCATCCGTGAGATCGGCGTGCTCCAGCCCATCGTCGTGCGGCGCATCCCCGCCGACCAGCTCGACGAGGCCGAGGGCAAGACCTTCGAGCTCATCATGGGTGAGCGCCGCTGGCGTGCCTCGCAGGCCGCGGACCTGGGCGTCATCCCGGCCATCATCAAGGACACGAGCGATGACGACCTCCTGCGCGACGCACTGCTCGAGAACCTGCACCGCAGCCAGTTGAACCCGCTCGAGGAGGCCGCGGCCTACCAGCAGCTGCTCGACGACTTCGGGTGCTCCCACGAGGAGCTCGCCACGCGCATCGGTCGCTCCCGACCGCAGATCTCCAACACCCTGCGGCTGCTCAAGCTCCCGCCACTCGTGCAGCGACGCCTGGCGGCCGGTGTCCTGAGTGCCGGCCACGCCCGCGCCCTGCTCGGCATGGCCGACGGTGCGGCTATGGAGCGGATGGCCCAGCGCATCGTGGCCGAGGGCCTGTCCGTGCGCAACATCGAGGAGCTCGTCGCGCTCGGCGAGGGCAATGACGCCCCCAAGCCCCGTCGGCCGCGTGCAGGGAGCCGCCACCCGCAGCTCGACGACTTCACCTCGGGACTCTCGGACCACCTCGAGACCCGGGTCGCGATCGCGCTGGGTCAGCGCAAGGGCAAGATCACGGTCGAGTTCGCCTCGATGGAGGACCTGCGCCGCATCCTCGGGCTCATGGGCATGTCGTCCCCGGCGCGCGACTGACGCACACCGTCCGTCAGAGCCAGGCCGGCGGACGGGGGATGCGTACGACGGTGAGCCCGCCGACGCGCAGCACGTCGGCGTGGGGATCCTGCTGCACGGCTTGGGCGATGGACGCGCACTCGGCCGGCTCGCACCACCGCGGGTAGAGACCCTGCTGGTCGTAGAGCATGGACCGCACGGTGACGGCGGTCATCGAGCCCCGGGCCGTCGCCTTCCAGCGCGGCTCCATCCACATGACGACGGTGTCGCCGGGGTGCTGGCCCACGAGGGCTGCCGTGTCGCTGACGATGACGTCGTACTGGTCACGCGTCACCCGGTGCGCCCCGAGGTCGGTGCGCCAAGAGACGACGCCGACGACGGCGATGAGCGCCAGCGCCACCAGGCCGGCGATTCGTGACGGCCGAATTCCTTTGAGCAGCAAGGCCGCCGGCAAACACACGGCGGGCCAGGCCCAGAGCGATGCCCTCGTGCCGGTGACCACGCCGGAGTAGACGGTGAGCCCCGCCTCGAGTGCCACGACGATGACGAGGGCGCCGAGCACGATGACGGCCGCGCGTCGCGTCGTGGAGTCGACGAGCGCCCAGACGACGCAGACGGCCGCGACGACGGCCGCCCATCCGAGAAGAGCCACGAGGGAGGCGAACTGGGTGCCGTAGCGCCCGACGTTGGTCGTGAGGTCGTCGAGGCTCCTGAGCGGGTTCGGCCGACGCCAGGCCGAGATGGTCAGGCCGAACGTGCCGAACGCGAGCCAGTTGAGGGCGTACACCGTCAGGACACCGATGCCGTACGACGCGACGAAGGCGACGGCCCCGACGAGCAGGCGGCGCGTGGACTCACCGAGCTCCGTGACGACGAACGTGAGGAACACGAGGGCGGCCACCGGCGGGTAGGACAGGATCGACAGGACGACGAAGACCACCATCCAGACCGCGAGCATCCAGCGGCGTCTCCGGGCCCAGGGGAGCGTCCACACGGCCGTGGCGGCGACGATCATCGAGGCCGAGAGCGTGCCGGGCCAGTAGATGAGGCGGATCCAGATCGCCGACACGAACACGGCGAAGGCCAGGACGAACGTCGAGAGCCGGGTGGGCGGCGCCAGCGCGCGGACGAACCCCCACACGAAGGCGGAGTAGGCCACGACGAAGACCGTGGAGGCCACGACGATCGAGGTGCGCTGTCCGATGACGTACCAGTAGACGGTGTTCAGCCAGCGGCCCTCGTAGAGGTTGCGGATGAGCTGTGCCGTTGATCCCGGCTCGTGGCGACCAAGAGTGAACGACCAGTCGTCGTGCCGGATGAACGGGTGTGCCACCTGCAGCACCGCTCCGGTGACGACCAGGGCGAGGCACAGGGCGCCGAGGACCACGAGCCGGTCGGGCGGTGTGCGCCGAGGGCGCCAAGACGAGCGCTCCCTCGTCGCCGGCTCCGCCGTCACGCTGGCGGTGTGGGTCATGCGGCCCCCTGGGTCCGGTGGGGTCGAACATTCGGGCACAGCCCCTGACTCTGCTCTCCCGCACCACGGTAGCCCCAGCACCTGCACGGTCACTGGTACGTCGATGCCAGGACCCGGTGCGTCGCGGATCGGGTACGTCGTGCAGGATCGAGCCACCGGGGCAACGAGGGGCACAGGGAGGTCGAGGATGCCCGAGGGTCACACCATCCACGCGCTCGCCGACCGCCTCGACCGGGCCTTCCGGGGCCACGAGGTCGAGGCGTCGAGTCCGCAGGGCCGGTTCGCGGCCGACGCCGAGCGCTTGGACGGACGGGTGTTCGAGCGGGCCCAGGCGTGGGGCAAGCACCTCTTCGTCGAGATCGGGGATGCGACGCTGCACGTCCATCTCGGACTGATCGGCATGTTTCCCGTGAAACATCTCGACGCTGCCGTCCCACCGGCCCCGGTGGGAGCCGTCCGGCTGCGGCTCGTGGGTCCCGAGCACTGGGCCGACCTCCGCGGGCCGATGATCTGCACCCTCGTCGACCGGGCGAGACAACGCGAGATCGTCGGGACGCTCGGACCCGACCCCTTGCGGCGTGGCCAACGTGCAGATACCGGGTGGGACCGGGTGCGACGGAGCCGTCGCACCGTGGCGGAGCTGCTCATGGACCAGTCCGTCGTGGCCGGGGTCGGCAACGTCTACCGCTGTGAGGTGCTCCATCGTCTCGCCGTCGACCCGCTCACGCGAGGCGTCGATGTGTCCGAGGAGGTCTGGCGCGAGATCTGGGCCGACCTCGTCCTCCTCATGCCGCTCGGTCGGGTGTTCTCGCAGATCCTCACCGTCCCGGACCAGGTGGAGGCCGCCGCCCGCGCCAAGCGCTCGGGGCGGGCTCGGGAGATCAGCCGACGGCTGACGGGGGAGCGGCTCGGTGACACCTTCGACCGGAGGTTCCTCGTCTACAAGCGCACCGGAGAACCGTGCCCGAGGTGCTCGAATCCCTTGCAGGAGAGGGAGATTGCGGGACGTCGACTCTACTGGTGCCTGGCGTGCCAGGTGCGGCACTGAGACCCGCGCGACTCACCAGCCCCTGAACGGCGCACGCGCCAGGACGGGGATCTCGACGTAGTCGTGGCAACCGAGCACTGGCAGCATCATCCGGGGCGGCTGGGGCATCCGGGACCGGCCCTCGTCCTCGGCGAGGTCGACGGGGGCGCCCAGGGTCAGCACCTCGTCACCCAGGTGCATGCGCCCGCCGCCTGCGGCCCTGAGATTGGCGAGCCAGTCGACCCTGCGACCGTAGGTCAGGGCGACCGTGACGACACCGCCGCGGTCGAAGGCCATCATCGGCACCCGGAAGGTGCGCCCCGACCGTCGGCCGACGTGCTCGAGCTCGACGAACCAGCCATGGCCGGCGAGGTGGACGAGGGCCTTGTTGAGAACCTTCTTGTTCAGCTGCGTGACCGCACGAGGGATCGGCATCGGGACCTCCGCCCCCAGCCTCGCACCCGCGACGCCTGCCGGCACCCCGGAACGTCTCCCACGGGCCTGACGACAGAGAGACACTCCACCTGTCCCTGCCGGGCCCACGCCCGCCTAGGCTGGCGCCATGGCCCTCACCGGATCGCGGCCGGCGCCGACCCACGTGCTCGCCCACCTGTCCGACACGCACCTCATCGCCGCCGGCGGACTGCTCGCCGGCCACATCGACACCGAGGCGCAGCTGCGCAAGGCTCTTGCGCGGGTCGAGTCGTCGGGGGAGCGGGTCGACGCCCTCGTCCTCTCGGGTGACCTCGCCGACAGCGGTGACCCCGCGGCGTACGAGCTGCTGCGCGACATCGTCGACCCCGTCGTCGCGCGGCTCGGCTGCGCCCTCGTCCTGACCGGCGGCAACCACGACGAGCGTCGCCCGATGGCCCGCACGCTCCACGGCATCGACACGGATGCCCCGCAGGACACCGTGACCGACTGCGAGGGGCTGCGTGTCATCGCCATCGACTCCGCGGTGCCGGGCTATCACCACGGCGGCTTCTCCGACGACCAATATGCTTGGCTGGCAAACGAACTGGCCACACCGGCGGAGCACGGCACGATTCTCGTCATCCACCACGCCCCCATCACCTACCGATCTCCGGTGATGCAGCTGCTCGACTTCGACGACGTGGATCGACTGCGCGCGGTCGTGGAGGGCAGCGACGTCCGCGCGGTCCTCAGCGGCCACCTCCACGTCACGAGCTTCGGGACGCTCGGCTCGGTCCCGGTCATCGTCGCGGGTGGCGTCAGCTACGTCGACGACGTCGGAGCGCCGCGTGAGCTGCTCATGGGCGTCGACGGTCCCCAGTCGTGGAACCTCGTCGAGGTGCACGCCGACCAGGTTGTCGCCACCGTCGTGCCGATCGAGCAACACGAGACGTGGCCCGCGCTCTCGGCGGCCGTCACGGAGTTCATGGAGACGGTGCCGGAGGCCGACCGCCGCGAGGTCTTCTCCCGGAAGCGCACGTGACCAGATGTCCCTTTCGAAAATCGAAGTGTCGAGAAGGGTGACCCCCGATCGACATGGGAGTGAGGGTCCGACACGCGGGCCGCACGCAGCTAGGAGTCAGACATGAGCCAGGTCGAGAAGGCCACATCCGCAGACGGCACGACCATCGCCTTCGAGGCCTACGGCACGGGACCCGTCGCGGTCGTCGTCGGTGGCGCCTTCTGTGACCGCGGCGCGTTCCGGGACCTCGCCCAGGCGCTGGGCGAGCTGGGACTGACGGGCGTCACGTACGACCGTCGTGGACGCGGCGACAGTGGAGACACGCAGCCGTACGCGGTTGCGCGCGAGGTCGAGGATCTCAACGCCGTCATCGCGGCAGCAGGTGAATCCGCCTCTCCCGCCTACGCTTTCGGCGCCTCGTCTGGCGGCGCGCTCGTCGTCGAGGCCATCGCCGCGGGCGCACCGATCGCCAAGGGGTCGGCCATCGAGGTGCCCTACCGCAGCGACGCCTGGCCGGCACCGGACGACTACATCGGCACCCTCGAGCGCTTCGAGGCGGCGGGTGACCGCGAGGGCATCCTGCGCTACTTCAACAACATCGTCGTCGGGATGCCCGACGAGATGGTCGAGGGGATGAAGGGCACACCGATGTGGGATCCGATGCTCGCGATGACCTACACGGTCAAGTACGACGGCCTCTGCCTGGGGGGTGACGACCAGAACCTGCCCACCGAGACCCTGGGCCGCGTGACGGTGCCCTTCCTCTCGGTCTGCAGCAGCGGCACGATGATGCCGGCCCTGCACGACTCGGCCGTAGTCCTCGCCGACGCGCTGCCTGACGCCCGGGCGGTCGAGCTCCCCGGCGAGTTCCACCAGGTCCCCGCGGCGGTGCTCGCCCCGGTCCTCGCGGACTTCTATCGCTCCTGACGCGCGTATGCCGTTGGGTTGCCTTGTGTGACAAGGCAACCCAACGGCATACGCCGTCGAGGGACTCGTCAGCCGGCCAGCAGGGCGAGCACGGGGTTGTGCTCCGGCGGCACGACCTCACGCGGCGGCCCCGGCGGCGTGCCGTCACCGAAGGGCGAACCGCCGAGCTCCTCACGGCCGTGCGGCGTCGCCCAGTTCTCGAGGGACGGGCCGAGGGGCACGACTCCTGTCGGGTTCACGTCGCTGTGCACGACGTAGTAGTGCCGTTTGATGTGCGTGAAGTCGACCGTGTCGCCGAAACCGGGCGTCTGGAAGAGGTCACGCGCGTAGCCCCACAGAGCCGGCATCTCGATGAGCTTGCTCCGGTTGCACTTGAAGTGGCCGTGGTAGACGGGGTCGAAGCGCACGAGCGTCGTGAAGAGGCGCACGTCGGCCTCGGTGATGTGGTCGCCGACGAGGTAGCGGCGCGTCGACAGGCGCTCCTCGAGCAGGTCGAGGTTCTCCCAGAGCCGGCGGTAGGCCTTGTCGTAGGCGTTCTGGGTGCCGGCGAAGCCGCAGCGGTAGACGCCGTTGTTGACGTAACGGTAGATCGGCTCGCTCACCGACTCGATCTCGTCGGCGAGGGCCTCGGGGTAGAGGTCGGGTGCACCCTCGCGGTGGAAGTCGCGCCACTGGGTCTCGAGGTCGACGGTGATCTGCTTGAAGTCGTTGGTCACCACGGCGCCGGTCGGCACGTCGACGATCGCGGGAACGGTGATGCCGCGGGGGTATTCGGGGTCGCGCGTGAAGTAGGCGTCCTGGATGCGGGGGATCTGCAGCACCGGGTCGAGGCCGCCGGGGTCGAGGTCGAAGGTCCAGCTGCGCCGGTCGTGGGTCGGGCCGCAGATCCCCATCGACAGGGCGTCCTCGAGCCCGAGGAGGCGGCGCACGATGGTCGCGCGGTTGGCCCACGGGCACGCCCGGGAGACGACGAGGCGGTAGCGGCCCGCCTCGACGGCGAAGCCGTCCCGACCGTCGGCCGTGATGCGGGTCGTGATGTAGTTCGTGTCGCGCTTGAAGTTCTTCTCGACGTAGGTGCCCGGCTCGCTCATGCTGCCCACCCTAATTCGGTATGTCGCGTGGCTCGGGGAGCGGCCTCGGCAACTCTCGACAGGGCCACGTGGCGAACTCGCCACGACCCCCGAGCCACCTCGACGCCGCGTCTACACCAACCCGACACGGCGGTTCTCGTGGTCATGCTGCCGACCGGGGGGCGGCGGGTCAGAATGGGGAGCATGAGGGCTGTGAGGAGACGCGATGCGTGAGCTCCGGCCCCTGACGCCCGACGTCGTCGGCGACCTGGTCGGTGCGTGTGCGCCGTGCACGTTCTGGCAGACGGTGCCGCGCAACGGCCACTCCGACGCGGGCGACCCGCTCGACGTGCTGGCCGAGTGGGTCGAGACGGTGACGGCCGACTGGGGACCTCCGGGTCGGATCGCCTACGTCGACGGCACCCCGGCTGGTCACGTCGTCCTCGCCCCGGCGCGACACGTCGCGCGGCTCGCGGCGTTCCCGACGTCGCCGCAGGACCCGTCGACGCTCATGCTCGTCACGGCGGTCACGAGGCCCGGGTACGCAGGCCGGGGACTGCGCAAGGCCCTCGTGCAGTCGGCCGCGAAGGACGCCCTGCGGCACCGCACGCGATCCCTCGAGGCGGTGGCGGCGCGCCCGCTCGCCGTCTCGAGGCACACCTGCGTGCTCGACGTCGCCTTCCTCGAGAAGGTCGGCTTCCGGGTCGAGCGCGACCACCCGGCATACCCGCGGCTGCGGATCGACCTGCGCACGGTCGTCACGTTGCGCGACGGGGCGGCGGCAGCGATCGTCCGGGCCCTGGACCGGGTGCCCCGGGTGCGGCCGGTGCCCGAGACGCATCCCAACGGGTCGAGCCACGCGCACGTGACCGACCGCCGCTGAGCCGTCGAGACGGCTGCCGCGCGTCAGCCGACCGTGCGCTCGGCTCCCACCTGCTGCGCGCGCATGGTCTCGAGGTGGCGACGCAGGTCGTCGAGACGCAGGACCCCGGTGCGCGACGTGTCGGCCTCGCCGAGGTAGACGCGCTGGAGGGCCACGACGACGGCCTCGGCCACGTGGTCGAGGGTCTGCGCGCTGGCCAGGGCCGAGGCGTCGCCCTCGTGGCTGAGGTAGCCGAAGTCGAGGCGGACCGCGGGCATCCGCGTGCGTCGCAGCAGCGGCCACGTGCGAGCGTGAGCGCGGCAGTCGGTCAGGCCGGTGCGGGCCACGACCTCGCGCAGGAGCAGGTCGGCAAAGCTCTCGCCGATGACCGACCAGTCGGCGTGCGCGGCGTTGTCGGGGTGGCCGTAGAAGTAGGTGGCCGCTCCGTGGGCCGAGCCCGTGACGGAGTGGTCGGTGTGGAGCGAGAGCACGAGGTCGGCCTCGCAGGAGTTGGCGAAGGCCGCCCGCTCCTCGTCGGTGCCGCCGTCGGTGGCCTCGGTGTGGGTGAAGACGACGCTGACGCCGTGGGCGGAGAGCCGGCCCTCGATGCGTCGGGCGAGGTCGAGCGCGAGCCGGTCCTCGGCCAGCCCACGCAGGCCCTGGGCACCCACGTCGCCGCCGCCGTGTCCGGGGTCGAGCACGATGGTGCGCCCGCTGAGGCTGTAGCCGCTGCGACGGATCTGCTCGCGCTCGCGCAGGGCGTTGGCCGATCCGCCACTGACCGAGCGGCGCAGCCCCGCGAAGGCCCGCATCGTCTCGGGTCCGACGGTGCCGTCGGGGACGAGCCCGACCGCGGCCTGGAAGGCGCGCAGCGCGGCGTCGGTGCTCGGTCCGTGGAGGCCGTCGACCTTGCCGGGCGTGAAGCCGAGCTCGACGAGCCGGGACTGGAGGGCCACGACGTCGTCACCCTCGACGAAGTGCTCGGGGACGTAGCGCAGCACCCGGTCACCGAGCGCCCAGCGGGCGCCGTCGAGGACGGCATACGTGGAGCGACCGACGATGCCGTCGACGATGAGGCCACGACGCTGCTGGAAGGACTTGACGGCCTGCTCGACGCGTTCGTCGTAGACCGCGTCGCCGAAGCGGTCGCTGTGCCCCGAGCCGCCGGGAAGGTCGCCCGAGAGGACGAGGCGTTCGCACACGGCGGCCACGGCCGGGCCGGAGTCACCGCGCCGGAGCACGACTGACTGCTGTGGGGTCATCTCGGCTCCTTTCCTTGAGGGGCTCCGGAGGGGGTCGCGGGTGGCTGTGCGTCAGTCCGGAGCGGTCGGGCGCCGTGAGCAGCGTAGTACGCGAAAGGGGTGGCACCGTGACGGTGGACCACCCCTTCGACGTTTGGCTGTCAGGCGATGAACTCCTCGAGCTCACGCAGGAGCTTCGGCTTCGGGTGCGCGCCGACGATCGTCTTGACGACCTCGCCCTTGACGTAGACGTTGAGCGTCGGGATAGAGACGACGCCGTAGCGGGCGGCGGTGTCGACGTTGGCGTCGGTGTCGAGCTTGACGACCTCGATCTTGTCGCCGTACTGCTCGTTGATCTCCTCGAGGATCGGGGCGACCTTGCGGCACGGGCCGCACCACGTCGCCCAGAAGTCGACGAGCACGGGCTTGTCGCTCATGAGGACGTCGTCGGCGAAGGTGGCGTCGGTCGTGTTCTTCAGTGCCATGGAGATTCCTTCTCGTGGTTGGCGCGGGGGCGGCGGGGCTGGGTCGTGAGTTCGGGCGTCGGGATCGACGTTAGGCGTCGGCGCCGACGGTGACGCGCGGGTCGGGGATCTCGCCCGAGTCCGTCTCGTCGATGACGGCGGCCTCGGCAGCGGCCTCGGCGGGTGACGTGGTGTCCTCGAGCGCGGCGAGGTAGTGCTCGGCGTCGAGGGCGGCGGCGCAGCCGGACCCGGCCGCGGTGATGGCCTGGCGGTAGGTGTGGTCGACGAGGTCGCCGCAGGCGAAGACGCCCGGCACGTTGGTGCGGGTCGACCGGCCGTCGACGAGGACGTATCCGGCGTCGTCGAGAGACACCGTGACGCCGTCGCCGGCCGCGAGGAGCTCGTTGCGGGGGTCGTGACCGATGGCGACGAAGAGTCCGGTGATGGGCAGCTCGCGGGTCTCACCGGTGACGGTGTCGCGCAGCGTGATGCCGGAGAGCTTGCCCTCGCCGTGGATCTCGGCGACCTCGGAGTTCCAGGCGAAGCGGATCTTGTCGTTGGCGAAGGCGCGGTCGGCCATGATCTTGCTGGCGCGCAGCTCCTCGCGGCGGTGGATGATCGTCACGGTGCGGGCGAACTTCGTCAGGAAGGTCGCCTCCTCGATGGCGGAGTCGCCGCCGCCGACGACGGCGATGTCCTGGTCGCGGAAGAAGAAGCCGTCGCAGGTCGCGCACCACGAGACGCCGTGGCCCGAGAGCTCCTTCTCGCGGGGCAGGCCGAGCTCGCGGTAGGCCGAGCCCATGGCGAGGATGACCGAGCGGGCGCGGTGGAGGTTGCCCTCGCCGTCGGTGACGGTCTTGACCTCGCCGGTCAGGTCGACGGCCGTGACGTCGTCGGTGACGAGCTCGGCGCCGAAGCGCTCGGCCTGGGCGCGCATGCCGTCCATGAGGTCGGGCCCCATGATGCCGTCCTTGAAGCCGGGGAAGTTCTCGACCTCGGTCGTGTTCATCAACGCGCCACCGGCGGTCACAGCGCCCTCGAAGACGAGGGGCGCGAGGTTCGCGCGCGCGGCGTAGACGGCGGCGGTGTATCCCGCCGGGCCTGAGCCGATGATGATGACGTTGCGGACGTCGGACATGTGGGCTGCTCCTCGTGAAACTCGTGTCGTGGCCGCTCGTCCCTGCCCGGTGACCGACTGGAACCGGTACGGCGGGAGGCCGCGAGCCGCATAGGCCTCAACCGATCCTAGGCGGTTGTTGTTCCCGCGCTTGTCAGCCTGCGCGGGTGCGCCCGCGTGGCGGGACAGCGCGTGGTGCGAGTGCGCTCGTGGGGCTCAGGGGACCGGCGTGGCACCCGCGAGTAGGCCCGGCGCCCCGGTCGTGCAGCTGCGCTCGACGGCCCAGGCAGTGCTGGCGCCGGCCCTCGTGACGACGACGACGACCGCTGGACGTCCGGCGAACGTGGCGAGGTCTGCCGACACGGCATCGGGCGCCGGGTCGGCCGCACCGACCGCGCCGATCTCCTCGAGGCACGCCTCCAGCCCGATCGGCGTCGCGATCGGCCCGATACCCGGAGACTCGGCCGCCAGGTCGCGGATCGGCTGGCCGGGGTGGTCGAGCAGCGCTCGGGCCTGCGTGGCGAGCGTGCCGGCGGTGTATGCCGTCGTGCTGAGCTGGATGTGCAGCCCGCCGGAGGTCCCCGGCGGGCTGGGCGGGGACGTCGTGGCCCCCGAGGCGTACGTGTCGCCGACGACCGCCGCGCCGTTGGGACGCTTGGTCACGTGCAGGGCCGAGGCGCCCACGGCGACGACGGCGGCAGCCGCGGCGACCGCGGCCACGAGGTAGATCGGCTTGGGACGGACGGCGCGAGTCGGCATCGCGAGCACGGTGTCGTGGTCCGCGTCGTCCGTCCCCATGGCGTCCGAGCCGGAACGTGAGGCGGACAGCGGTCCGGGGTCGACCCGCAGCCGGGTCGCGTCGAGCAGGGCGCCCGAGATGCGCTCGGACACGGCGTCGGGCATCGGTCCCGGGTCGGCCGCGCCGGCGAGCAGCGTGCGCACGTGCTGCTCGACGTCCGCGTCGAGGCGGGTCAGGGGGGCGTCGTCCGCGACCTCGTGATCGAGCCCGTCGAGATGGGCGGGAGGTGCCGGCTCCGTCGCCGCACGTCCGTCGGGGTCACGGACGCGAGGGTCGTGCTCAGGGGTGTGCGCGGACTCGTCCACGGATGTGGTCCTTCGGGCAGAGCGTGCGGTGGTCGTACGGGCAGGGCAGGGGTATGCCGGTCGCCGTGGTTTCGACGGCCCCCTGTGGCCGTCGGGTTCCACCGGATTCAACCATTCTTAGGCCGGTGCCCGAGCGGTGACCCGGCGAGCCCAGGGGCCGACCGGTCACCGGTCGTCCCGTACCCCATGGGGGCCGGACGTGGACCGCCGTCAGTCCTGCTCGACGGGACGGACGCCCGGCGTGAGCCCGAGGTGCTGGGCCAGGGCCGCGCGTCCGCGGGCGCACCGCGACTTGATGGTCCCCTCGGCCACGCCGAGGATGACGGCGGCCTCGGCCACGGGAACGGCGTGCATGTCGACGAGCACGAGCGCCGCCCGCTGCCCCTCGGGGAGCCTGGCGAGGGCCTCCTGGATGTCGAGGCGGACCTCCGTCGAGGCGTGGTGGTCGTGCCGGTCGGCGAGCTCGTACTCGGGCAGCTCGGCGGTCGGCTTGCGCCGACGGAGCCGGTCGAGGCAGGCGTTGACGATGATGCGGTGCAGCCACGTCGTGACGGCAGCCTCGCCGCGGTAGGACTCGGCACGGCGGAAGGCCGCGATGAAGCCGTCCTGGACGCAGTCGGCCGCGAGCTCGGGATCACGCACGGTACGCAGCGCCACGGCCCACATCCGGTCCTTGTGCCGGCGGAAGAGCTCGGCGAAGGCATGGTCGTCGCCGTCGACGTGCAGTGCCAGCAACTCCCGGTCGCTCAGATCAGCGATCGGGGCGGCAACCCCCGGGCTCACGGTCAGCGCACCGTCACTTCGCTGATCTGCGCGCGGTAGTGGTTCGCGGCCTCGGCGGGCGCCGCCTTGGTGACGATGACGAGGATCTTGCTCGCCGGCTGGAGCTGGCCGCTGGTCTTGATGACGACGGTGCCGTTGGCCTTCTTCATCGAGCCGATCTTCTGCGCGCCGTCGAGCGACTTCGTCGAGCCGGAGTCGGTGGCGTAGACGGTGACGTTCTGCTCGGCGGGCAGGACGAGCTCCACCTCCTTGACGACGGTGGGCGCGCTGAGGTCGAGCAGGACCCCGACGCCGTCCTTGTTCCCGTTGAAGGAGGCAGTGCCGTACCAGCGGGAGCGCCACTGGGTGCTCGGGTCGCCGTCGAAGGTCAGCTTGACGTTCTGGTCGGCCTCGGTGCCGTCCTCGGGGTCGAAGCCCGTGCCGCCGACGACGCTGACCGCGGCGGCAGGCGGCGCCTGGGTCGTGCTCGGCGGCGCCTGGGTGGTCGTGCCCTGCGTCTGCGTGGCGGCGGGGGTGCGCGTCTTGGTCACCGTGACGGCGGGAGCCGGGCCGTCGTGCTGGCCGATCTTCATGACGTTGTTGATGCCGATGAAGAGCGCGATGAGCACGAGCACCCCGACGATCGCGAGCGCGATGCGGGACTGGGCACCGCTGGGGGCCTCAGGGGCCTCGCGGCCGAAGACGGGCAGGGGCGGCTCGAGGCGGGTCGCGGGGGCCTCGTCGAGCGCGTCGACGAGGCCGATGTCCTCGCCGTCGAAGTCGTCGTCGTGCGCTGAACGGCGCTCGGCGGCCCGGGAGGCGGCCTTGTCGGCGGCGGCGCGGGCGAACGAGCCGACCTTGTCGCCGATGGCTCCGGCCACGCCGGCTGCTGCCGCCCCGGCCGCGGCGACGCCGCCCTGGAGCCGCTCGGTGGTGGCGCCGCGGGCGGGCGTCGTGCCTGACTGTGCGTCGGGGACGCTGTCGAAGAAGATCGTGCTGGACGGGCCGGAGTCGCCGGCAGCGCCCGCCATCGATCCCCCGGCCACACCGGCCACACCGGCTGCGCCTGCAGCGCCGACCGCGGCGGCGCCGGCGCGCACCGACGGCATGACGCGCGTCGGCTCGAGGGACTCGCGGTCGTCACGACTGCGCAGGCCGATGCCGGTGGCGCCGTCGGACGACGCCTGCTCACTGGGCCACGGCGCGATCTGCAGGGCGAGGTCGCCGGGCGAGACCGGTCCACGCCGGCCGCTGCCCAGGGTCATCCGGCAGATGAGGTCGAGGTCGTTGGGCACGCCCACGGCGATCTCCGAGGGGGCGGCCACGCCGCCGACGATCGTCGGGGCGGCCTCGAGCCCGACCGGCCCGCCGGCGGGGATCAGCCCGTCGTCGACGGACACCATCGGCCAGCGACCGGTGAGGCCGGCATACGCGATCTTGACGAGGCCGACCGCGTCGGCGCGGGACGCCCGCTCGTCGGAGAGCCGGTCGGCGTCGGTGAGGGCGGCCTCGGTGGCGAGGCCGCGCACCTTGACGGCGCCGTCGGACATGCGCAGGAGCGAGCTCGGCGTCAGGGCCAGGTGGTGCAGGCCGCGATGGGTCGCCTTGTCGAGGGCGGTGGCGGCCTCGCCCGTCAGGCGGCGCACCTCGTCGGGTGGCAGGCCACCGCTCTGCAGCAGGTGCGAGAGGGGCGCGGCGCCGGTCAGCGGCTCCTCGACGATGAAGCCGACGCCCTGGTCGGTGCCCACGTCGAGGACCCGCACGAGACGGGAGTCCTCGATGCCGGCGGCGCGGCGGGCCGCATCGAGGGCGGCGGCGGCGACCGACGAACCGGCCGGGAAGCAGACGAGAACGACCTCGCGCTCGAGGGTGTGGTCGTTGGCACGCCAGCGTTCGTGGTGGGTGCCCTCGGAGGTGCGCAGCGTGACCGCATAGCGGCCGCCCAGGACGGATCCGGGTCCGACTCCCTGCACGTGCGTCACCCTCCCTCGTCATGTCGTGCGCGGATGCGTGGCTCGCCACCCATCCTAGGCCGACTCAGTCGTGATCCCGGTCGTCCGCATCGCCGAGCGCCTCGTGTGCCGCGGTGACGGCCTCGATGTCGGCGATCTCGTCGACACGCGAGGTGCCCTTGACCACGGCGCGGATGACGCCGGCCAGCAGGACGAGCCCGACGAGGATGCCGCCGACCCAGTAGATGGCGGCGTCGAGCGGGTTGGCCGACACGGGGATCGTGGCGGGCGAGCCGATCTGGGTGCCGTCGGCGGTCGTGAGGAAGGCACGGATCTCGGCGCGCCCCGCGGCCACCGCGGCGACCTCGACGGGGACGTTGGTGCGCGAGGACGGCCCGATCGTCACGGGGTCGGGCTGCTCGACGATCCGGATCCGGGGGTTGTCGGGCACGAGCCGCAGGCGGATGTTTTCGACGGTGTAGTCGAGACCGTTCTCGACCGTGATGCGCAACGTGCCGTTCTCGGCGAGCAGGTTGATCGTGCTCGTGCGCGGCACGACCCGGATGGCGCTCGTCGCGGCCTTGATGTCGGCGTCCACCGAGTTGGCCAGGGTGACCCACCCGGCAGGGTTCCAGCGCCACCGGGCGCTTGCGAGCCCGTCGAGCACCTCGCGGTAGGTGCGCTCGAACTCCTCGCCGTCGCGCAGCACCGACGAGACGCTGAGGAGCGTGTCGCGCTGGTCGGCCATCCGGGCGAGCCGGCGCGCGTTGAGCACGGGCTTCGGGGCGGCGGAGGCCACGGCGGTGGTCGGCCTCGTCTGCGGCACGGCCTTGTCGTTGCCGCTGTCGGTGAGCAGCGACGCGGCGTCCACGGTCTCGAGCCAGGGCGCGCTCGACGTGGCCGCGAGGAAGGTCGCGAGGTCGGCGGCGTCGGGGTCGTAGGTGCGCGGCGCGGTGACGAGCACGGAGCGCGGCGTGCCGGCGCGCTCGCCGAGCAGCACGAGCGTCTCGGCGAGGTAGCGCTGCACCGACAGGACGGGGCTGGGGTCGGTGCGCTTCGGGAGCAGTGCGGACAGACGCGTGTTGTACGCGAGCAGCCGCGTCCCGCTCGCCGTGACCCGCCGCGCGGTCGGGGTGTATGCCGTCTCCTTCGTCACAGCCGCGGCGTTGACGACGATGCCGGCGGGCTTCTTGACCGTCGTGCCGGACAGCAGCGTCTTGATGCCCTGCTCGCGCCCGGCGGGGAGGAGGCCGTCGACGGGCCAGACGATGTCGGCCCGGGCCGGCTGCCCGAGGCGGCCCGCGAGGGTGGACGCCCGGCTGACGAGGTCGCGCACGAGGGAGTTCACCGGGTCGACGCCGACCGTGGCGGCGACGTCGGCGTCGGCGTACGGCAGGGCCCAGACGCTCCGCCCGCTCAGCTGCGTGACGACGTCGTCGCCGAGGCGCGCGATGGCCAGCGTGGCCTCGGACGGGGTGCCGGCCGGCGGCGGGGTCGACGTCGTCGGCGGGGTCGACGGGGTCTGGGTGGTGCCATCGGGGGCGGGGGCGCTCGTCCCGGCTGCCGGGGCCGGGGTGCCCGTGGTGCCCGTGGCTCCCGAGGCGGACGGGGCGGGAGTGCCCGAGGTGCCGGAGGGCGCTGGAGCGGTGGTGCCGGTGCCGCCGGGCGTCGACGTACCGCTCGGCGTCGGACCGGTCGTCCCGGAGCCGGCGCCCAGGTCGGGACCGAGCACCGACGGGTCGACGGCGAGGTCGACCGGCGTGCCACGCGTGCCCTCGAGGATGCGGGCCACCCGCGAGTCGGGGCCGATCGCCTGCTCCCAGGCCGCCAGGCGGGCCGCGTCGTCGCGCGCGGCGAGCGCGACGGTGGGGGGGAGGGTCACGGGCAGGACCGTCGCGACCTTGAGCGGGACGTACTCCTTGCGGCCGTTCCAGGCGATGAAGGTGCGCGTCATGCCGGTGGGCTCGCTCGCGCCCTCCTGGACGACCTCGACGGAGATCGGCAGCGCCGCGAACGCATCGTCGGACCGCAGCCGCTCCCACGGGACCGTCGCGGTGAAGGGCTGCGTCTGACCGGCGGCGACCGTGGCCAGCGACGTCGTGTCGACGGTGCGGCCGGACGTCTCGGTGCGGCCCGTGGCCCAGTCGTCGAGGGCGCTGCGCTGGTTGACCGTCACGTCGCCGCGCACGACCCGGACCTCCGGGCCCGAGAGCGGTCCGGTGAGCGGTGCGGTGACCGTGCCCGTGATGGTGACGTCCGTGCCGGGTCCGACGACGGCGGGTGTCAGCGTGTCGAGCACGACGACGGCGACGTCCTTGGCGGGCACCACGGCGGCTCGGTGGGTGGCGGACGAACCGGGCCCGGCGGCATACGTGCTCGGCCCGGCCGGGGACGGGACGGCGCTCGCGGCCGGGCCGACGGACAGGCCGATTGCCGCGAGCGTCGCTGCCGTGGCGGTCAGCCGGCGCACGAGGTGGCTCCCGCGGCGCCCCCTCGTGTCGGGACGCCGCGACCCTCGAAGGATCACGCCGTCCCCGCCAGCCGGTTCCACGCCGCCTGCGCGATGCGGCGCTCGTTGGGGAAAGTGAGCCTGCGGTGCACCTCGTCGAGACGCATCCAGGCGACGTCGATGGCCTCGTGGTCGGGGTCGTTCTCGATGGAGAGCTCACCGCCCGTGGCCTCGAGGAGGTAGTGGTGCACGAACTTGTGGACGCGCTTGTTGGACGTCGCGAACCAGTAGTCGATGGTGCCGAGCTCGACGAGCACGCGGCCCACGATGCCGGTCTCCTCGGCCACCTCGCGCGCGGCCGTCTCGACGAGCGTCTCGCCCGGCTCGACGTGGCCCTTGGGCAGACACCACTCGACGCGGCCGGCCCGGTTGCGGCGAGCGATGATCGCGATGAGGGCCAGGCCCTCCTGCACGTCCACGACGATGCCGCCCGCAGAACGCTCCTCGACGGCGGGCAGACGCCTCCCCGGCACGGGGCTGGGGACGGGCTGCGCGCTCACATCGCCACCATAACGGGCAAGGCCCGGAGCGCTCTCGTCGTCGGGGAGACCCCGCACGCGAGGGGTGCCGACCGGCGGGCCCGGGGCGGGGTCGGTCGGGTCCCCGTCGGGTCCCGGGCGATTCCCGGGCGCGTATGCGTGGCCCACCCCTCGCGTACGCGCGCGGTCAGGAGCAGCGCGAACGCTCACTAGGCTGGTCGGGTGCCTGACCGTTCCGACACGCCCCTCGCCGACAGCCACGAGCCGGTCGACGCCGGACTCCCGCTCCTGCGGGCCGCCGTCGCCCGGCTCGCACCCGTCCTGCCCATGCTGACCGAGCTGGGGGAGCGGTTCGCCGCCGCCGGGCACGAGCTGGCCCTCGTCGGCGGGCCGGTGCGCGACGCCTTCCTCGGGCGTGTCTCACCCGACCTCGACCTCACCTCCGACGCCCGTCCCGACGACATCCTGGCGCTCGTCGTCGGATGGGCCGACGCGCACTGGGACATCGGTCGCGAGTTCGGCACGATCGGCCTGCGCAAGGGTGCGCACGTCATCGAGATCACGACCTACCGCGCCGACACCTACGACCGCACGTCACGCAAGCCCGAGGTGATGTTCGGCGACCACCTCGAGGGCGACCTCGTCCGGCGCGACTTCACCGTCAACGCCATGGCGATCCGGCTGCCGAGCCTCGAGTTCGTCGACGTCCACGGCGGGCTCTCCGACCTCGTGCGGCAGCGCCTCATGACACCGGCCGCGCCGGAGGAGTCCTTCGCCGACGACCCGCTGCGGATGATGCGGGCGGCGCGCTTCGCCTCGCAGCTCGGCTTCGACGTCGCGCCCGAGGTGCGTGCCGCGATGGTCGAGCGGGCCGGCACGCTCTCGATCATCTCGTCCGAACGGGTCCGCGACGAGTTCACCAAGCTGCTCCTGTCGCCCCGGCCCCGGCTCGGTCTGACCCTCCTCGTCGACACCGGTCTCGCCGAGGTCTTCCTGCCCGAGCTGCCCGCGCTGCGCCTCGAGCTCGACGAGCACCACCGGCACAAGGACGTCTACGACCACTCGCTCATCGTCCTCGAGCAGGCGATCGACCTCGAGGGCCCCCCCGACGGTCCGCCGGAGTCGGTGCCGGGCCCCGACCTCGTGCTGCGTCTCGCCGCACTCCTCCACGACATCGGCAAGCCGGCCACCCGGCGCTTCGAGGACGGCGGCGGCGTCTCCTTCCACCACCACGAGCTCGTCGGCGCCAAGCTCGCGAGCAAGCGGATGAAGGCGATGCGCTTCGACAAGGACACGACCAAGCAGGTCGCGCGCCTCGTCGAGCTGCACCTGCGCTTCCACGGCTACGGCGACGGGCAGTGGACCGACTCGGCCGTGCGGCGCTACGTCAACGACGCCGGGCCACTGCTCACGCGCCTGCACCGGCTGACGCGGTCGGACTGCACGACGCGCAACGCCCGCAAGGCGCAGCGGCTGTCGCGGGCCTACGACGACCTCGAGAAGCGCATCGAGCGCCTCGCGGCCGAGGAGGAGCTGGCGAGCGTCCGTCCCGAGCTCGACGGCAACGAGATCGCCGAGGCCCTGGCCATCCGTCCCGGTCCGGTGCTGGGGGAGGCCTACGACTTCCTCCTGTCGGTCCGCCTCGACGACGGACCCATCGGCAAGGACGCCGCCCGCGAGAAGCTGCTCGCCTGGTGGGCCGCCCGCGAGTCGGTGGGCTGACGGTTCGCGGCCGTCGGGCTTCCCCTTGTGTCCGCGCCTGAGCGGGCTGCGCCGCGCGGGCTGCGCCTGAGCGGCCGCCCATGTTGCGGTGGGGAGTTCTCCCCATCGCGGCGCCGGTGGTGCGGTCGTACGCTCGACGGGACCTCGTTCCCGCGCCGCCATCGCCGCCGTGACGGTGCGTCACCCGATCTGACACGGCATGCCGTGAATGATTGACTGACCGCGCCGTCCCCGACCCCCGCGGGAACGACCGAAAGGAACGAGCCCATGAGCACCCTCGCCTACCCGAGCGCCGACTTCCCGGGCCAGCCGTCGGTGGCCCTCGAGGTGCCGGAGGGCTGGGAGCCCGCGCACGCGCCGGGCACGACGATGGCGGCGCGACTCCCGCGCGAGGGGGCCTTCGCACCCAACGTCGTCGTCACGATCGAGCAGTGCGGGCCGTCCTTCCGCATCGAGGACTCCCTCGAGCAGATCGCCTCTCTGGCCACCTCGCGGGGCGGAGCCGTCTCCGAGCCGTATGCCGCCGACCTCGGGGGCGCGCAGTTCGTCGGCTGCGACGCGACGTGGCCGGACGCAGACGTCGAGACCGTCCTGCAGGCCAACCTCTTCCACCTCGTGACCTCCGGGGCGTCCGCCGCGGCCGATGCCCCGGCACACCTCGTCCAGCTGACCGGCGCCGTGGGTGGCGCCGACGCCGTGGCCGACTACGAGCTCATCCGCCAGGTGCTGACGACGGCGCGCGTCACCCCGTGGGGCTCCGCTGACGACACGGACGCCGGCGCTGCCACCACTGCCACCGACCTGGACGTGGACGCATGAGCACGACGCTGCCGGCCATCTCGGCAGGCCTGGCCACCGATGTCGGTCGGGTCCGGGCGCACAACGAGGACTCCGCGTGCACGCGGGGCACCGTCTACGTCGTCGCCGACGGCATGGGTGGCCATGCTGCGGGCGAGGTCGCGAGCCGGATCGCCGCCGAGACCGTCGCCGAGCTCGCCGACCGGCCCGTCGTGCAGGTGCGCGACATCGTCGCCCAGGTCGGCGAGGCCAACCGCCGCATCCTCGCGTCGGCCGCGCGACACCCCGAGCAGACCGGGATGGGCACGACCGTCGCCGGCCTCGCCCTCGTGTCCGTCGGAGGGTCGCGTCACTGGGCGGTCTTCAACATCGGCGACTCCCGCGTCTACCGCTGCCTCGACGGCCGGCTCTCGCAGGTGACCGTCGACCACTCGGAGGTCTGGGAGCTCGTCGAGCGGGGCCTCCTCACCCCGGAGCAGGCGCACCGCCACCCCGGGCGCAACGTCGTCACGCGCTCGCTCGGGCGCGACCCGATGGGTGTCGTCGACACGTGGGTCTTCCCGCCCTACCCCGGCGAGGCGTTCGTCATCTGCTCCGACGGTCTGTCCAACGAGCTCACCCGGGAGGAGATCGAGGCCGTCCTCGCCGATCACCCCGACGCCCACGAGGCCGCCGAGGAGCTCGTGCGACGTGGTGTCGCAGCCGGTGGCCGCGACAACGTCACTGCTATCGTCGTCGCCGTACAGGGCGAGGACTCCGACTCGGACGTCGACGAGGACACGACCCCGCGCGAGAACGTGAACGGCTCATCAGGGGAGAGCAGGTCGTAGACGTGAGTGGCCCGTCCGTGGTTGTCGACCGGGCCCCCGAAGGGTGGACGCACATCGGGGGCCCCGGCATGCACCTGCTCATCGGACTCGACGAGGACGATGAGCGCACCATCGCCGCGAGCGACGCTGCCGACGGCGGTGACATCGACGACGTCGTCGAGGTGCTGACGGTCGGCGGGATGCGCAAGGCGCACCACTTCGTCGGCGTGCACTGGCAGCCCCGCACGCGCATCGTCGCCTTCGGCCCGGTCTCGGCCCTCGTGACCCTCGCTGACGGCACCGAGCACGACGTGCGAGCCACGAGCAGCAAGGTCTGGACGGACCTCGAGCTGCCCCACCATCCCGACCGGGTCGTGCTCCGCGTGCTCGAGGAGGCCGAGCGGGCGCAGCCCGTGCCCACGCAGGGCCTCGCG
The DNA here is from genome assembly GCF_056403915.1 of Terrabacter sp. P2_E3. Lineage (NCBI taxonomy): Bacteria > Bacillati > Actinomycetota > Actinomycetes > Micrococcales > Intrasporangiaceae > Terrabacter > Terrabacter sp. P2_E3. Next base: position 35,681 of record NZ_JBFUEN010000007.1, on the reverse strand, counting down.
GCCGGATCGCCGTCGCCCGGCACCGCATCCCCTGCAGCGCTCGGCGGCGAGTCGGCGCAGCCCACCGTGCCGGACGAGGCCGCCGACGCGACCCCGCCGCAGACGGCGGCGTCCACCGGTGGGGCCGGTGCGCCGGTGGTGAGCGAGGAGCACGTGGACCCTCCCGACGCAGCGGCCGTGTCCGAGCCGGAGGTGGCGCCCGGGCGCGAAGACGCCATGGGGCCGGGCATCCCGACCTTCGCCACGTCGATAGCTGACGGCAGTGCGGCCTCGGACCGTCCTGACGCACGGAGCCTGCCTGGCCGCTCGACGTGGGAACGCAGCTGGGCCCAGGGTGGCACTCCGCCGACGACATCCGACGTCGGCACCTCGAACGACGAATCCACCTCTGCTGCAGCGACGTCCGACACGTCGGGTGCGGAAGAGCCTGCAGCGCAAGGTCATTCCAAGAGTGCGGCCGAGCCGTCCCGCACGCCGGAGGTCGTCGCGACAGAGCCTCTCCCCGCTCCGCTGCCGGCGCTCCGCTCGTGGACCTCGGTCACCCCGGCCGTGCCGGTGCGTGCCACCCCGTCGAGCGACCTCCTGGGCGACGGGGCCAGTGCGTCCGGCGAGACACCCGCCCCCGCCGCTGCATCCGGTCACGACACGTCCGTGCCGTCCGTGCCGTCCGAGCCGGTGACGCCGCCGACTCAGCCGTCGGCCTCCTCGCCGACCGAGGCCGTTGCTCCGGCGCCCTCGCCGCTGACCGCGCCCGTGGCGCCGACGTCCCCGCCACCCGTCGCCACGACGGCACCGGCGACGACACCCGTACCGACACCCCCACCGGCAGCGCCGACAGCGCCCACAGGGCCGACAGCGCCGGCGCCCGTGGCCGACGACCTGCCCGCGGCGGCGCCGCGTGACGTCGACTCGACGTGGGCCGCCCGCCCGGTGCTCGAGCCCGACGCGTCCCCGACGTCGACGGCTCCGTCCGCCCCCGTCGCCGGAGCAGTCCGTCGTCCGGCCGCGGGGCCCACCACCTCCGCACTCGACGACCCTGACGAGACGGACGACGCGGACGACGACCAGCCCGCTGCGCCCCCGAGCTACGACTACCTCTTCGGCCACACCACGGCCGCCGACGAGCACCGCAAGGTGCTCGCGTCACTGACGCGGTCCGACGAGGACGAGGCCGGGCACGACGAGGACGACCACCTTCCCAACCCGTCCGTCCCGTCCGTCGCCGACGCGTCCGACGCGCCGGTCACGAACGCTGCCCCGGCGCCCGAGGTGCCGGCGCGGCCCATCCCGTCGGCGCCTGTCGTGCCCGAGGGTGGGCTCATCTCCTCCGTGCCGTGGGCGCGGTCCACCCCGGCCGCCGAGGTGCCCAAGCCGGAGCCGGAGGTCCCGACCTTCTCGGGGCGGCACACGCCGCCGCCGGCCCCGAGCCTGCTCCCCCCGATGAACACCCCGCCCCCCGGCGTCCGCGCACCAGAGGCGACCCCGCTCATCTCGACCGGACCGCCGCCGGCGAGCACCGTCCCCGCCCCCGCCCCCGCCCCTGCCCCCGCGCAGACCGCGCCATCCGCACCGACGGCCGCGACGGCATACGCGAGCGCGGCGCAGCCGCCTGCCGAGCCCACCTTCGACGTGCCCGTCTCGCTCCCCGTCGCCCTGCCCCCGGTCCCCCCGGCGGCCACGGGCACGGAACCCGTCGCGGACCCGCCCGCACACACCGCCGACCTCGGCGCGGGGACGGACGACGACGAGACGGAGCTGACCGTCGACCGAAGCGCCCTCCTCGAGGCACGCAACGCCGCGCAGAACCAGACCTTCTCCGGACCCAGCGTCCTCGCCGTCCTCTGCTCAGCGGGCCACCCGACGCCTCCGCACAGTGATCGCTGCCGGGTGTGCGGCTCGAGCATCCCGCCGCAGGAGCCGTTCACGATGCCGCGACCGCCGCTGGGCGTGCTCCGCCTGTCGACGGGTGACGTCGTGACCCTCGACCGCAGCGTGCTGCTCGGCCGCGCGCCGAAGCTCGGCGACGGCCTGGCCGTCCACGACCGACCGCACGTGGTCAAGGTCCCGAGCCCCGAGCGTGACGTCTCGCGCAACCACGTCGAGGTCATCCTCGAGGGCTGGCACGTGCTCATCCGCGACCTCGGGACGACGAACGGCACGACGGTGACGCTGCCCGGCGAGAGCCCGCTCCGCCTGCGTGCCAACGACCAGCAGGTCCTCGAGCCCGGGTCGCTCGTGTCCATGGCCGACGAGGTCTCCTTCACCTTCGAGGCGGCGTCGTGACCCGCACGCCCGACCACCTGCCGGCCGCGGACGGAGGTGCCTCGTGAAGAAGGGTGCGCCCCCGAAGATCCCGGGTCTCGTCTTCGTCCAGCCGCTCGGCTCCGGCGGCTACGCCGACGTCTTCCTCTACGAGCAGCAGAGCCCCCGCATGCCGGTCGCGGTCAAGGTGCTCAAGTCCGAGGGCCTGACCGACGCGCTGCGCCAGCAGTTCGTCGAGGAGGCCGACACCATGGCCGCCCTGGGCGACCACCCGTACATCGTGCAGGTCTTCCGTTCCGGTGCGTCCGACGACGGCCGGCCCTACCTCGTCATGAAGTACTACCCGCCGCCCAACCTGGCGATGCGGGCCCGGGCCGAGCGCTTCTCCGGCGAGGACGTCCTGCGCACCGGCATCCAGCTCGCGAGTGCCGTCGAGACGGCGCACCGCGCCCACATCACGCACCGCGACATCAAGCCGGCCAACGTCCTCATCAGCGCCTACGGCGCTCCTGGCCTGACCGACTTCGGCATCGCCGGTCGCGGCGCCCGCGAGGGCGACGCCCCGGCCGAGACCACCGACGACGTCGGCGTCTCGGTGCCGTGGGCCCCGCCGGAGGTGCTCTACGGCCAGAGCAACGGCGACGAGCGCTCCGACGTCTACTCGCTCGCCGCGACGCTGTGGCAGCTGCTCGTCGGCCGTTCGCCGTTCGAGATCCCGGGCGGTGACAACTCGGCGTATGCGTTGATGCCGCGGATCCGGAGCACCGCGCCGCCCGCGACGGGTCGCCAGGACGTGCCGGCCGGTCTCGAGCGCCTGCTGGCCCAGGCGATGGCCAAGGACCCCGCGCACCGACCGGCGTCGGCGCTCGAGTTCGCCCGGGCGCTGCAGGCGGTCGAGCAGCAGCAGCGGTTGGGCCGCACGCCGATCGTCGTCCTCGACGAGCAGGGTCACACGACGCTCGTCAGCCAGACCCAGGGCTCGCCGACCGGCCGCGGCGGTGACGACGACGACCGGACCCGGATCAAGGCGCCGCAGACCGTGGTCGCCCAACCCGTCGGTCCGTCGCCGACGATGCTCGACGACGAGACGCGCCGCCGCTCCGAGGCCGGCGGGCAGCGGTGGTCGCCCGCACCGATGCCGAGCCCGGGCGTCCCGGCCGCAGCGGCCCCGGTTCGTCCGGCCGACGTGACCGACCCGGTGAGGAGCCAGACCGCTCCGCTCGGGAGCGACTCCGCCGAGGAGGCGACGGTCCGTCGCGCCGCGAGCACGCAAGGGACACAAGCACGTCCGGCTTCCGCGCCGGCACCGACGTCCCCGCTCGCGAAGCCCGCGGTGCTCTGGGGTCTGGCCGCCTCGGTCGTCGTGCTCGTCGGTCTCGTCGCCTTCCTCGTGCTCCGGTCCCGGTCCGGTGACCCGAGTCCGGCGACGCCCACGCCGAGCGCCACCGTCTCGATGCCCGGTGACGACAGCGCGATCGGCGACGGTGTCTTCGACAAGCCCACCATCTCGGCGACGTCGGGCCGGGGCAGTGTCCGTTTCACGTGGAACTACCCGCAGCCCTCCACGAAGGACACCTTCCGGGTGTCCTACGGACCGACGCCGTCCGACGCGGGGAACCCGGAGCGGGCCAGGCTCGTCTCCGTCACGGCCAGGACCTACACCGTCAAGGCACCGAAGGGCACCAAGGTGTGTGCCACCGTCGTCGTGGCCCGCGCTGGCCAGGCCTCCCCGGGGGCCGACGTCCAGTGCGAGACCGCGCAGTGAGGGCGGGCGGCACCAGCTGCTGAGTATGCCGGCGGGTGGACACGAAACGGTCGGACCGGCAACCTCGACGCAGACACCACCAAACCACCACAGACGTCCGTAACGCCGCGCGGCCGGACATCGTTAGCCGCGAGCACCCGCGCGAGAGCGTGTCGACAGGAATTAGGGGACCTGATCGTGATCCACAGCAAGGTGACCGTCGTGTTCTGCGGCGAGGAGTACTCCGTGTCACCCGACACCGGCCTGACCATCGGTCGCACCGGCGACATCGAGGTGGACGACAACCCCTACCTGCACCGCACCTTCCTCGTCGTGTCCTTCGAGAACGGCTTCTGGTGGCTGAGCAACACCGGCTCGACGCTGACGGCCACGGTCGCCGACGAGCAGGGCCTCTTCCAGGCGTGGCTCAACCCGGGCGCGAAGATCCCGCTCGCGATGAAGCAGCTCATCGTCTGGTTCACGGCCGGCCCCACGACCTACGACTTCGAGATCCACGTCGCGAGCCCCGCGTTCACGTCGGTGACGGCCGACCCACCCGCCGACTCCGACGACGAGGAGGTCGGCGCGGCCACGGTCGGGCGCGTCTCGTTCACCCCCGACCAGAAGCTGCTCATCGTCGCGCTCTGCGAGCCGTTCCTCCGCCGCCGGGAAGCGGGTACGAGCCAGATACCCTCCTCGGCCGCTGCCGCCGACCGGCTCGGCTGGACCATCACCCGTTTCAACCGCAAGCTCGACAACGTCTGCCAGAAGCTCGCCGACGCCGGCACGCGCGGCCTGCACGGCGGCGTCGGCAAGCTCGCGACCAACCGCAAGGCCCGACTCGTCGAGCACGCGCTCTCGACGAAGCTCGTCACCGAGGACGACCTCGCCCTCATCGACGACCCGGCCACCACCGACACCACGCCAGCTGAAGAGAACCGGCCCGAGGACCGCATGGTCGTCGCCGAACAGGGGAACGCATGAGCACCGCCGCCACCAAGCGACGGGTCGGAGTCATCTCCACCGTCGTCGTCGCCCTCGTCGCGAGCCTGCTCGTGTGGCTCGCCGCCCGCAGCGAGGGCGAGGTGGCGCGCAAGGCCGACCTCAACGACGGTGGCATCTGGGTCACCAACTCCGAGCAGGCGCGTTTCGGCCGCATCAACAAGCCGGCGGGGCAGCTCGACGCCGGCGTCCTGTCCGACGGCTCGACCGGCTCGGGTCTCGACATCTTCCAGGACGGCGCCGCGATCGTCGGCTACTCCAAGGCGAGCAACCAGATCGTCCCGATCAACCCGGCCGAGGGCACCCTCGCTCCTGAGCAGTCGATCGTCGTGCCGAAGCCGAGCACGGCCACCGGCAACCGCGTCTTCACCACCCCCCTCGTCGACGTGCGCGGCGGGACGATCGCGATGATCGACCCGGCCAAGGGCGAGCTGCGGGCCCAGCGGGTCGACGACCGGAGCGGCATCACCGGCCTCGACGCCCTCCAGACCCAGGCCAAGCCGCTCGCGAAGGTGGGCGGCAACTCCGCCGTCGCCGTCGGCGTCGACGGCACGGTGTATGCCGTGTCCGCCGAGGTGGGCACGGTCACCCTGCTGAGGCCCGAGGGCAACGCCTTCGCCAAGCCGGTCACGACGAAGCTCGGCTTCACGTCGAAGTCGGCGCAGGTGACGGCGGTCGGCAGCCACTGGGTCGTCTGGGACTCCGCCACCGGCAAGCTCTACTCCGACGCGCTCACCGAGCCGGAGCAGCTCTCGCTCGGCAACGCCGAGCCCGGCAACCCCGCCTTCGCCGCCCTCCAGCAGCCGGGCCCCGACGCGGCGTCCGTCCTCATCCAGGACGAGGCGCAGCTGACGCAGGTCTCCCTGACCGGCGACAGCCCGACGACCGGTGGCGTGAAGCTGAGCCAGGGCGCTCCGGGCCAGCGGCTCTTCCTCTCCGCGCCCGTGCGTCTCGCGAGCTGCATCCACGCGGCGTGGGCGGGGGCCTCCAACGTCTACTACGGCCGCAACTGCGGGTCGCCCACCGACGCCGACACGGTCGACCTCGGAGCGATGAAGAAGGGCGTGCGCACCGACGGCGTCAAGCTGCGCGTCAACCGTGGGCTCATCGTCCTCAACGACCTCGACTCCGGTGACGTCTGGGACATCGACCGCAACCGCGTCAAGATCGACAACTGGAACTCGGTCATCCCGCCGCCGCAGACCGACGACAAGAACAAGAAGAAGGACGAGAACCTCGTCGACGACGAGGTGAGCCGCACGCCGCCCAAGGCGCAGCCGGACAACCTCCAGGTCCGTGCCGGGCGCACCTCGACCCTGCACGTGCTCGACAACGACTCCGACTCGCAGGGCTCGATCCTCGCGATCTCCCCGGGGGACGTCACCCAGCCCGGCGTCGAGGGCATCTCCTCGAGCGCCTCGGCCGACGGCCAGACCGTCCAGGTGACCGTGCCGGAGGAGGCCAGCGGCTCGTTCTCCTTCGACTACACCGTCAACAACGGCACGATCGCCAAGAACGGCCGGGCCACGGCCAAGGTCAACGTCCGCATCGTCGGCGCCGACACCAACACCCCGCCGAAGATCCGCACCGGTCAGGCCAAGCTCGCCCAGGCGAAGTACCCCGTCGTGGCGAGTGGCTCGGTGCGCATCGGCGTCATCGCCGACTGGCGCGACGCCGAGAACGACCCGATCCAGGTCTCGGCGGTCGACCCGACGACCACGGGCGTCGACGGCTCCGGCGCGCTCACGGTCAAGGCCCAGGGCGACAAGGGCGACCAGGTCGTCGACTACGTCGTCGACGACGGCCGCGGCGGCACCCAGAAGGCGTCGGTCACGCTCGACGTGCTGAGCGAGCAGGACAGCAAGGCCGTCCCGCCGAAGACGCAGCCCGACGTCGTGCGCGCGGTCGTCGGCAAGCCGGTGCAGCTCCAGCCGCTCGGCAACGACATCGCCGGCGCCGACCCGACCGACCCGCAGGCCCGCATGCGCCTCGCGCAGTCGGTCAAGGGCCCGGGCCAGCTCAAGCTCGACACCAACCTCGACACGAGCGTCCTCACGGTGACGGGGCAGACCCCCGGCACCTCGACGGTGACGTATGCCGCCCAGGTCGGTTCCGGCGTCAGCGTCGGCCGGATCCGCGTCGACATCCTGCCGAACCCGTCGGTCGACCTGCCGCCCGTCGCGACGCCGGACGCCGCCGTGCTCCGTGGTCAGACGCCGGTCATCGCCGACGTGCTCTCCAACGACTACAGCCCGCGCAGCGACGTCCTCGTGGTCCAGCGCGTCGTCACCGGTGACGCGTGGCTGCGCGTCTCGGTCGTGCAGGGCCGGTGGGTCCGCGCCGAGGCCACGGCCCCGCTCGACGGTGCCACGCCGCGCCGCGGCACCGTCAGCTACACGATCAGCGACGGCACGCAGACCGCGGTCGGACAGCTGTCGGTCGTGCAGAAGCCGGAGCCCAAGGACAAGGTGCTCCCGACGGTCGTCGACGACGTCGCGACCGTGCGCGTCGGTGACGCCGTGACGATCCCGGCGCTCGACAACGACTCCATGAGCGAGGGCATCCCGCTCAAGCTCGACCCCGCCGGCGTCAAGGTGCTCTCCGGCGGCGGTCAGGCCTTCGCCTCCGGCACCGTCGTGCGCTACGTCCCCGACCAGGAGACCCTCAAGGGCCCGACGTCGGCCATCCTCGAGTACGCCACCTACCCGGAGGGCCTGCGCGCCCGGGCGGTGACCGGGCGCATCAACGTCACGATCAACCCGCTGCCCGATGCGGTGAAGTACCCCAACCAGCCCCCGTCGGCGCGCAGCTTCTCGGCCAGCGTGACGGCCGGTGACACCCTGGCCATCACGGTGCCGACGAGCGGCGTCGACCCCGACGGTGACCTCACCTTCGTCAGCGGGATCGTCGGCGAGGACGGCAAGGCCGTCGACCTCAAGCTCGGTCGTGTCCTCGGCTTCGGTGCGGCGACGATCCGCTACGAGGCCTACCCCCGCAGCGCCGGCACGGAGGTCATCCGCTACCAGCTGCGCGACCGCTTCGGCCTGACGAGCGAGGGCTTCGTGCGCGTCGGCGTCGTCCAGCCGGGCGACCCGCAGCCGCCGGTCGCCGTCGAGGACGACGTCGTCGCCGCCCCCGGGCGCACGGTCCACGCCGACGTCCTGTCCAACGACCTCATCGCGGCGGGTGACTCGGTGTCGTTCATCGACCTGTCGACGCTCAACGACGCCGACGTGCTCAAGGACTTCCAGAAGCAGAAGGACGACACCTTCAAGGTCGTCGCCCCCGAGGACGGCCCGGCCAAGGTGCTGACCTACGGCATCACCGACGGGCTCTTCGACGCGTCGAAGTCGACGTTGACCGTCCGCGGCCAGAAGGACTTCAACAACCCGCCGATCGCCGTCGACGACACCGGCCTCGCCAAGCAGGGCGAGACCTCGATCCTCGTCGACGCGCTCGCCAACGACCGCGACCTCGACGGTGACCAGGCGAGTCTCAAGATCACGAAGTTCATCGGCGACGGCGTCGCCCGCGAGGGCCGCAAGCTGCGCATCCAGCTGCGACCGCAGGCCCGCGTCGTCCCGTACGTCATCGAGGACGCCGACGGCGCCTCGGCGATGGCCCTCATCTACGTGCCGGCCGGCACCAACGGTGTGCCCTACGTCGTCGACGGCAAGACCATCAAGATGGGCGCCGACTCGACGGTCGACGTCGACCTTGCCGACTACGTCGTCGACCCGCGCGGCGGCAGGATCGCGGTCACCTCGCCCGAGACGGTCTCGACGTCGCCGGAAGATGACCTCCAGTCGTCGGTGACGTCGGCCACCGCACTCAAGCTGACCGCGACCAACGGCTACGTCGGTCCGGCCGCGCTCATGCTCGAGGTCACGAACGCGACAGGTCCGGCCGACAAGACGGCCCAGACGACCTACGTCACGATCCCGGTCCAGATCGGGCCCGACGTGCCGGTGCTGCGCTGCCCCGACCACGAGGTCCGCCTCGTCGCCGACGGCCCGGCCCGCACCTTCGACATCCCGAGGCTCTGCCACGCGTGGCTGCCCACCGGGATGGACGCCAACACCGCGCAGTACGAAGCGACGTGGGACCCGGCCATCGACCGCGTCGACCTGAACCAGGCGGGCGCCGGTGGGCGCCAGGTCGTGCTCAGGGCCCAGCCGGCCGCCCAGGAGGGCTCCACCGGTGCGGTCACCGTCAAGGCCAAGGGCGGGGCGGAGTCCTACAAGATCAAGGTGCGGGTCGTCAGCGCCCCACCCGCCGCGACCCTGCGTCCGGTCCGGATCGAGGGTCTCATCGCCGGGACGAGCCGCACGGTGAACCTCTCGCAGTACCTCGACAGCCCGCTGACGGCCCCTCGCTGCCAGGTGCAGTCGGCCCGGGTCGTCTCGGGCACGGGCGTCAGCGTCACCCAGAGCGGGTGCCAGCTCACGGTCTCGGCCTCCGACAAGGGTCGCGGTGACGCCCGCATCACGGTGCAGGCCGTCGACGCTCCCGGTCGACCCTCGGCGCTCGGCCAGGTCTCCGTCAGCGTCCGCAGCAAGCCCGACCCCATGGCTGCCCCGACCGCGGTCGCCGACCGCATCCTCGGCAGCAGCGCGCGGGTCGACTTCCGCCCACCGGCCTACGACGGCGGCCTGCCGATCCAGGCCTACGAGGTCACAACCATCGGACCGGGCGGCGGCACCAAGGCCTGCTCGTCGTCACCGTGCACCATCACGGGTCTGACCAACGGTCAGGACTACTCGTTCACCGTCCGCAGCCGCAACCCGGTCGGCTGGTCCGACCAGAGCCCGCGCAGCAACACGGTGCGGCCCGACACCAAGCCGAAGGCGACGTCGATCACCGACATCACGCCGGGCGACCGCAAGCTGACGGTGCGCTGGAGCGAGCCGCCGAACGAGGGCAGCAAGGTGCTCAAGTACCGCGTCCAGTGGGTCAACATCGGCGGCAGCGCCGGCGCCACCGGACAGGCGGAGGTCGCGGCCCCTGGTCTGACCAAGGTCATCAGCGGCCTGATCAACAACGACGCCTACAACGTCCGCGTCCAGGCCAACAACGAGGCCGGCTGGGGTCCCTTCGGGGCCCAGGTCAAGGCCCAGTCCTTCGGCAAGCCGGCTGCCGTGCCCGCTCCGACGCTGAGCCCGCGCGACCCGGTGCCCGGCGAGACCAACGCCCAGGTCTCCATCGCCTGGGAGGCGACGGACCCGAACGGTCCGCCCATCACGAAGTACGACGTGTTCCGTCGCACCGGTGGTGGCGCCTGGAGCCTCATCGCGACCCGCTCCGGTGGTGACTCGCGCGTCGCGAGCGACACGATCCCCTACGAGGGCCAGACGGTGCAGTACGTCGTGACCGCCACCAACGGCGGTCCGGCAACCTCCGACAAGGCCAACTTCTCGAGCTACACGGCCAACGGCTACCCGGACACCCCGACCCTCCTCACGGCCACGACCCCCCGCGCCGACAAGACGATCGACGTCACCTTCCAGGTCGGGAGCGCGCACGCCGGCGGCTACGACCGGATCCACTGGACGACCGACGGGGTCACCGGCTCGTTCCCCTGCTCGGGCACCAGCTGCCCGACTGCCGGGACGACACGGCCGCTCGACACGACGTCGAGGACCATCGCCATCCGGGCCTGCAACTCCGCCGGCTACTGCTCGCCGATGTCCAATGCGATCCGGGTGCACCCCTACGGGCCGACCAACGCCATCCGCAACCCGGGCGAGAACCACGACAACAACAGCATCACGTTCACGTGGAACGCGCCGACCAACAACGGCCGCCCGATCACGCAGTACCAGGTGACCGGCGACAAGAACGAGACGTTCGGCGCCGGCCGGGAGTCGACGACGATCGGTGGCCTCGGCTACAGCGACACGCGCACCGTCCGGGTCCGCGCCTTCGCGACCGACTCGGGCTGGGGTCCGTACACCTCGATCTCGGGCACGACGAACGCCGCGCCCAAGCCCAAGGTGAACTCGGTCTACAAGGGCAGCGGCTGCGGCGCGACCGGGTGTCTGAAGCCGGACGGCACCCAGTGCGGCTCCAACTGCAACCACATCGGCTACAACCTGTCGAACTACACCGGCGCCATCAGCTGCACCGTCGACAGCTCCGACGGCGGCTGGTCCAACCCCGACAACGGCTCCGGCGGGTCGCACCGCCCGAGCAACGGCGGCAACGACTCCAACAAGTTCTTCGGGTTCCCCAACGGCTGGGTCCGCGTGACCTGCTCGTCGTCGAACGGGTCCGACTCCGCGCAACGCAATCCCTGGGGGTGACGGTCCGCTCCCGCGAGGGAGCCGGCCGCGCCCCGACCCAGCCACACGGCATACCCACGATCGATGAAACACATGACAGGAGAACGACACCCATGACGGCCACTCCCACCACAGGTCGCATCACGCAGGAGCAGGTCACCTGGTTCGCGCACACCTTCGACCAGCTCGTCGGCAACATCGAGAAGGCCGTCCTCGGCAAGCAGCACGTGACGCGGCTCGCGCTGACCTGCCTGCTCTCCGAGGGCCACATGCTCCTCGAGGACTTCCCGGGCACCGGCAAGACGCAGCTCGCCCGCGCCCTCTCGGCCACGGTGCAGGGCACGCACAGCCGCATCCAGTTCACGCCCGACCTGCTCCCGAGCGACGTCACGGGCGTCACGATCTACGAGCCGACCAAGCAGAGCTTCGAGTTCCACCCGGGCCCGATCTTCGCGACCATCGTGCTCGCCGACGAGATCAACCGCGCCTCGCCGAAGACGCAGTCGGCGCTCCTCGAGGTCATGGAGGAGGGGCGGGTCACCATCGACGGCAAGCCCCACTCCGTCGGTGAGCCCTTCATGGTCATCGCGACCCAGAACCCCATCGAGCAGGCCGGCACCTACCGCCTGCCCGAGGCGCAGCTCGACCGCTTCCTCATGAAGGCGAGCGTCGGCTACCCCGACCACGAGGCGACGATCGCCGTCCTCGCCGACGCCAAGACGCGTGACCGCGCCAAGACGCTGAGCCCGCTCATCGCGAGCAACGTCATCGTCGAGATGTCCAAGCTCGCCGACGAGGTGCACGTCGACCCGGCGATCCTCGGCTACGTGAGCCGGATCGCCGAGGAGTCGCGCCGTCACCCGTCGCTGAAGCTCGGCCTCTCGGTCCGTGGCTGCCTCGCCTACGTCCGCTGCGCCAAGACGTGGGCCGCGAGCCAGGGCCGCACCTACGTCGTGCCCGACGACATCAAGCTGCTCGCCGAGCCGATCCTCAGCCATCGCCTCCTGCTCAACGCCGAGGCGCAGTTCGCCGGAACGACCGTCGAGCAGTGCGTCGACCAGATCCTCGGCGACATCGCGCCGCCGGCCGAGCGCGCCTCGGCCTGACCGCGAACCGCAGAAGCAACCAAGGGGACCGCATGACCCAGCAGGACCAGGGGGCCACGTCGTCGCGTCGCGGCGGCCGCTTCCGTATGCCGTCACGCAAGGGAGCGCCGGCCCGTGCCGGTGCGCCCGTGGCGGCGTCCGCCCCCACGGCGGCCACGACCGGCGGTCGGGCGCGCGCCGTCCCGGGCACGACGAGCCGGGGGATCCGTCAGATCACCCAGCCGATCACGCGATCCATCGAGCAGGTCGCGGGTCAGACCGAGGGCGTGTGGCGCCCGGTCGCCGGCATCCTCCGGTGGATCTCACCGCTCGGCTGGACGATCCTCGCGCTCGGCCTCGTCTGCTGGTTCGTCGGGGCCCGCGGGGGCTGGACCGAGCTGCTCATGGTGGCCGCGGCGGCCCTGCTCCTCTTCGCGATCTGCTTCGTCCTCGCCCTCGGTCGCACCAAGGTGCGCATCCTCGCCGAGGTCGACCCGCGCCGCGTCGTCGTCGGCGACCCCGCGACCGGGCGCATCCTCGTCACCAACGAGGCCCGCACCCCCATGCTGCCGATCCTCGTCGAGCTGCCGGTGGGTCTGTCGGCGGCGCGATTCGTGCTCCCGGCCCTGACCCCGGGCAACGCCCACGAGGAGCTCTTCGTCGTGCCGACGTCGCGCCGCGGCGTCATCCAGGTCGGTCCCGCGACGACGGTCCAGGGTGACCCGCTCGGTCTCATGCGCCGCACCCTGACGTGGACCGAGCGCACCGAGCTCTTCGTCCACCCCCGCACCGTCGCGCTCGAGTCGCTCGGCGCCGGTCTACTGCGCGACCTCGAGGGCAGCACCACCGAGGACGTGTCGATGAGCGACCTCGCCTTCCACGCGTTGCGCGAGTACCAGCCCGGCGACGACCGCCGATACATCCACTGGCGCAGCTCGGCCAAGGCCGGCAAGCTCCTCGTGCGCCAGTTCCTCGACACGCGCCGGTCGCACGTGACGATCATCGTCGACCCCGACCCGGAGCAGTACCGCTCGGGTCACGGCAAGACCGGCCGGGGCGACCGCGACGTCGAGCGGGACGTCATGGCGGCCAACGCGCCCACGGCGATCCAGGCCGACGTCGAGACGGCCATCTCGGTCGGCTCCTCGATCATGGTCCGCGTCATGCTCGACGAGCAGGACTGCACCATCGTCTGCGGGTCGCAGAAGGTCACGAAGTCGGTGCCGCAGGTCGGCCTCGACGCGATGTCGCGGGTCGAGCCCGGGCCCGTCGACCTCTTCACCACCTCGCTCGACGCCGCCGACCTCGCTCCCGACACGAGCACGTGCTTCATCGTCACCGGTCCGCACCGGCCGTTCATCGAGCTGCAGCGCGCGGCCGGGCAGTTCCCGCCCGAGGTGACGCGCGTCATCGTCGTCATCGACCCGCAGGCCGACCACGGCATCCGTCGTGGCGGCGGCCTCGTCATCCTCACGCTCGCCGCGCTCGAGGACCTCCGCACGCTTCTCGTCTCAGGGGTGGCCCGATGAGCTCTCCGACGTCGCCCGGCGCTGCCGGCTCGATCCCGGCCCCGCCGCCCTCCGCGCTGGTCACGCCGCCCACTGCGGGCGAGCGGGCGCGCGCCCAGCTGGCCCGTCTGCGGCCCAGCACGGCCCACCTCGTCGACGCCGGCTTCACCGTCGTGCTCGTCGGCCTGGCGCTCGTGGGCTTCCGCACGACCTTCTTCGGCCTCGGCTGGCTCTGGGTCGGCCTGGCCGGTCTCGTCATCGGCCTGCTCGTCGCCCACGTGACCGCGACCTTCCGGGCACCCGGGGTGCTCACGCTGCTCGCGGTCGCGGCGGCATACCTCCTCCTCGGTGGTCCGCTCGCGGTCCGCGAGGACCTCATCGCCGGGTTCATCCCGTCGGGCGAGACGTTTGCGACCCTCGTGCACATGGCCGTGCCCGGCTGGAAGGAGCTGCTCACCGCGCTCCCGCCCGTCGACTCCGAGGGCCCCTACATGGCCCTGCCGTTCCTCTTCGCGCTCGTCGGTGGGTCGCTGACCTACGGCGTGGCGCGCCGGTGGACCGGCGCGGTGACGGCGCTCGTCGCACCGGTGGTGCTGCTCGTCGCGTCGATCGTGCTCGGCACGCTGACGCCGGCAGGCGTGCTGCTCCAGGGCGCCCTCTTCGCCCTCGTCGCCATCGGGTGGACGGCGTTGCGCAGCAACCGCAACCGACCCGCGCTGCAGAACGGCGCGGGCCGTGCGACGCGCGCGGTCACCACCGCGGCCCTGCTCGCCGTCGCGACCGTGGGTGGCTTCTTCGTCGGTCCGATGCTGCCGGGTGCCGATCCCGGTGACCGCACGGTGTTCCGCACGGGCCTCCAGCCGCCCTTCGACGTGACGCAGTACGCCTCCCCGCTCGCCGGCTTCCGCCAGTACACCGAGCCCAACGGCTCCGAGCTCTTCGACAAGACGCTGCTCACGGTCAAGGGACTGCCGGCCGGTGTCCCGGTGCGCATCGCGGCGCTCGACTCCTACGACGACTTCGTGTGGGGCGCCGGCAACATCGCCAACCTCGGCACGGGCGAGGACCCGGAGGGCACGAGCTTCCGCAAGGTCGGCAGCCACATCGCCGCGGAGGGGGCCGGTGACCCGGTCACCGCGACCGTCGGCGTGCCGGCCGGTGGCTACAGCGACGTGTGGCTGCCGACCTTCGGCACCGTCACGGGTCTCGACTTCGGTGGATCCCGGGGGGACCAGCTCGCCGACGACCTGCGCTTCAACGTCGACACCGACACCGGCGTCCTGCCCGAGAAGCTGCAGGCCGGCGACACGTACTCCGTCAGCGCCCTGGCGCAGAAGGTCGACGCGCAGCTGCCCAAGGACGTCGACGTGGCCGACGGCACCGTCGTCGACAGCCAGAACCTCACCTTCATCGACGACAAGATCTCGCCGTGGACCGAGCGCGTCGACGGCCAGTGGCAGAAGGTCGTCGCCGTGGCCAAGGCCATGCAGGACGGCGCCTACACCGACGGCGGCGCCCCCGGTGACTACCAGAACGTCTTCCTCCCCGGCCACAGCCTCCGGCGGATGACCCAGTTCATGAAGGCCACCCAGCTCGCCGGCAACGACGAGCAGTACGCGTCGGCGCTCGCCCTCGCGGCCAACCGCCTCGGCGTGCCGGCCCGCGTCGTGCTCGGCGCCGAGCCCGACGCGACCGGCGCGATCAAGGGCAAGGACGTGCATGCCTGGGTCGAGATCGCCAAGACGGACGGCTCGTGGCAGCCGATCTACTGGAAGCAGTTCGTCCCAGACCGCAACAAGAAGCCGCAGCAGCTGATCCAGAAGTCCGAGGAGAAGAAGACCGGCGCCCAGGTGCCGCCGCCCGCGGCCAACAACCCACCGAGCGTCCTCCAGGGTCCCGACCAGGCGCAGAACGCGACGCAGCTGAAGAACCCGCCCAAGGACGACAAGAACCCGCTCGACCCCGACAACTGGCCCGACTGGCTGCGCTGGCTCATCTTCTTCGTCGCCGTGCCGCTGCTCGTCCTGCTCGTCGTCTACGGCGCGATCCGACTCGCCAAGTGGCTGCGGCGTCGCCGACGGCGCACGACCGGTGAGACGGCGAGCCGTGTCAGCGGCGGGTGGCGCGAGGTCGTCGATACGGCCCGCGACCTGCGGATGCCGCTGCCGGTCAAGGGAACTCGCCTCGAACAGGCGCGCGCCCTCGAGGAGCACGTCTTCGGGCCGCCGCCCGAGAAGCCGAGCCCGGTCGTCGACGGCGCCCTCATGGGCGCCCCGGTCCGCGTGACCTCCTCGGTCTCGGAGCCGGCCGACCCCGGGCGCACCGAGCCCCTCCGCCCCGGCGAGCCCTCGCAGACGGGGGCGACCCCGGACGGGGCCCCGGCGCCGAACTTGGCGCTCGTGCCGCTCGCGGCCGCCGCCAACGGTCACGTCTTCGACGTCGCCGAGCCGACGCCCGAGGAGGTCGAGGCCTTCTGGGCCGACGTCGAGACGGCGCGCAAGCGGATCCGCAGCGGGCAGGGCTTCTGGCAGAAGCTGCGGGGCGACGTGTCGCTGCGCACCTTCCGAGACCACCTGCCCACCGGGGCCGGACTCGGACCTGCCCTCGCGCGCACGTCCCGTCGCCAGGGTCGGCCCCAGCAGCCCACCCGTCGGGGCAAGTCAACCAAGGCCGGGATCGGCACGACCGCGCCGACCACCGGGGACGCAGGACGCCGGGGCGGCAGCCGTCGCGGAGCGGGCTCGACCTCGAACGCCTCGAACAGCACGAAGGGTGACGCGTGAAGCTGAAGTTCGTCCTCCGGTCGGGAGACCGTGAGACCGACCTCGTCGCGACGACGGACTCCGCGACCACGGTCGGGGACCTCGCCGCCTACCTCGCCGCGGCCGACCCGCACCGCTCGACCGTGCTCGGGGTCGACGCGCCGATGACGCTCGCCCTCGTCGACCAGGACATGCGCGGCCTCGACCCCCGCGCGACCGTCGCCGAGAGCGGCCTCCAGTCCGGCATGCGCGTCTCGACGACCCGCGCCGGTGAGGGCTTCGTCGACCGCGGCCGTCCCGCGGCCGTCGCCTACATCCGGTCGGGACCGGACGCGGGGCGCGAGTTCCCGCTCGCCCGCGGGACGGCATACATCGGCCGCGGACGCGGCAGCGAGGTGCAGCTGTCCGACGAGTCGGTCTCGCGCAAGCACGCCAAACTCGTCATCCAGGAGGTCGTCGAGGTCGTCGACCTCGGCTCGGCCAACGGCATCACCGCCGGGGGGCAGCAGGTCACCCGCGCCCACCTCAAGAGCGGTGACGTCGTGCGCATCGGCGACACCGAGCTCGAGGTGCACCTCCAGGGCGACGGCGTCGCGACGCGACCCGGCAGCGGCGTGCTGTCGGGCGACGCCGGCACCGTGGCCTTCTCGCGCTCTCCGCGCGTGGCGCCGCTCTTCTCCGGCCAGGAGTTCCAGGTCCCGGACCTGCCCGAGCGCGGCAAGCCCAACCCGATGCCGCTCGTCGCGATGATCGTGCCGCTGCTCATGGGCATCGTCATGTACCTCATCACCCGCAGCGCCTTCTCGATCATCTTCATGCTGATGATGCCGATGATGATGGCGGGCACCTACTACGAGGCCCGCCGCCAGCAGAAGAAGGACTTCACGCAGGCGATGGAGGACTTCAAGGAGGACCTCGCCCTGCTCTCGCAGCGCATCCGCGGCTCCCTCGAGGTCGAGGGCCACACCCGTCGCGGCGAGCACCCGAGCGGCGTCGACTGCCTGACCGCGGTGCGCGACCGGACCGCCCTGCTCTGGACCCGTCGTCGCGACGGCAACGGCTACGCCGAGCTCCGGCTCGGCCTCGGCACCCGTCCGTCCCGCTCGGCGATCAAGATGCCGGCCGTCGGCCGCTCCAAGGCCGAGGCCTGGCTCGAGGTCTCCGAGCAGCTGCACGGCCTCGAGGTCGTGCACGACGTGCCGATCGTCGCGAGCCCGCTCGCCGACGGTGCCATGGGCGTCGCCGGCCAGCGCGCCAACGCCCTCGGCGCAGCACGCTCGGTCGTGCTCCAGACCGCGGCGCTGCACTCGCCCGCCGAGCTCGCCATCTGCTCCTTCGCCTCGGGCAGCTCGGCCCGCGACTGGGACTTCCTCAAGTGGCTGCCGCACACGACGTCGCCGCACAGCCCGATCGGCACCGACCACCTCGCTGCCAGCGCCCCGGCCTGCTCGGCGCTCGCCGACGCCCTCGAGGACATCATCGAGGCCAAGGGCACCGCGAAGGAGCGCGAGCAGGCCAGCGCCGAGCGCCCGACCGTCCTCGTGCTCGTCGAGAGCGACGCGCCCATCGACCGCAGCCGCCTCGTCGCCATCGCCGAGCGCGGCCACCGCCAGGGCGTGCTCGTGCTCTGGGTCGCCGAGACCCAGCAGCTGCTCCCGGCGGCCTGCCACACCTTCCTCGTCGTCAGCGACGACCAGAGCTCGCTCGCCGGCTACGTCCACGCCGGCGAGGAGGTCCAGCCCGTCGCCGTCGACCGCATCGGCTACGACGAGGCGATGGCCTGCGCCCGCCAGCTCGCACCGGTCGTCGACGCCGGCGTCCCCGTCGACGACGCGAGCGACCTGCCGCGTGCCGTCTCGCTCCTCACCCTCGCCGGCACCGACCTCGCGAGCTCCGAGGAGGCCGTCATCGAGAAGTGGGGCGAGTCGCGCTCGATCCTCACCGGTCCCTACGCGCCCGCAGTGCTGCCCCGCAAGCCCGGCAACCTGCGTGCCATCGTCGGCCAGTCGAGCCAGGGCACCTTCTCCGTCGACATCCGCTCCGACGGCCCGCACGCCCTCGTCGGCGGCACGACCGGCGCCGGCAAGTCCGAGCTGCTCCAGGCCTGGATCCTCGGCATGGCCGCGGCCCACTCGCCGCAGCGCGTCACCTTCCTGCTCGTCGACTACAAGGGTGGCTCGGCCTTCCGCGACTGCGTCAAGCTGCCGCACACCGTCGGTCTCGTCACCGACCTCTCGCCGCACCTCGTCCGCCGCGCTCTCGCCTCCCTCGCGGCCGAGCTGCACTACCGCGAGCACCTGCTCGCCCGGCACAAGGCCAAGGACCTCCTCGAGCTCGAGCGTCGCGGAGAGGTGGACGCACCGCCGTCGCTCATCCTCGTCGTCGACGAGTTCGCCGCGCTCGTCCAGGAGGTGCCGGAGTTCGTCGACGGCGTCGTCAACGTCGCGCAGCGCGGTCGTTCGCTCGGGCTGCACCTCATCCTCGCGACGCAGCGTCCCGCGGGTGTCATCAAGGACAACCTCCGCGCCAACACCAACCTCCGCATGGCGCTGCGGATGGCCGACGAGAACGACTCCGACGACGTGCTCGGGTCCAAGGAGGCCGCCTTCTTCGACCCAGCGCTGCCCGGCCGTGCCGTGTCCAAGACCGGCCCCGGCCGGCTCGTCCCCTTCCAGACGGGGTATGCCGGTGGGTGGACCTCCGACGTCCCGCCGCCCCCCGACATGAAGGTCGAGACGCTCACCTTCGGCCGAGGCGTCGAGTGGGAGCCGCCGCGCGTCGAGGGCGCCGACGACGCCGCGGACCTCGGGCCCACCGACATCCAGCGTCTCGTCAGCACGCTCGGTCGGGCCGCCCGCGTGGCCGAGCTGCCCAAGCCGCGCAAGCCGTGGCTGCCGGACATGCGCTCGGTCTACGACCTCGCGACCCTCCCGACGCAGCGCCGCGACGACGAGCTCGTCTTCGGCGTCGCCGACGACCCCGACAACCAGGCCCAGCCCGAGATCGCGTTCCGCCCCGACAAGGAGGGCAACATCGCGATCTACGGCACGTCGGGCTCCGGCAAGTCCGTCTTCCTCCGCTCGATGGCGGTCGCGGCCGGCTACACGGTGCGCGGCGGTCCCTGCCACGTCTACGGCCTCGACTTCGGCAACCGTGGTCTCGCGATGCTCGAGGCCCTGCCGCACGTCGGCTCGATCATTCCCGGCGGCGACCACGAGCGCGTCATCCGCCTCCTCCGCACGCTCCGGTCCACGATCGACGAGCGCGCCTCGCGCTACTCGGCCGTCAGTGCCGCGACGATCACCGACTACCGCCGCCTCGCCGGCCGCCCCGACGAGCCACGCGTCATCGTCCTCATCGACAACATGACGGCGTTCCGCCAGGCCTACGAGGTCGGCGGCCGCTTCCAGTGGCTCGACCTGCTCGCCGGCCTCGCCGCGGACGGCCGACCGGTCGGGGTCCACTTCATCATCGCGTCCGACCAGCGCACCGGCCTGCCGACGAACCTCGCCGCGGCCGTGCAGGGCCGGATCATCCTGCGCATGAGCAACGTCGACGACTACTCCGTCTTCGGCGTGCCGGGTGACGTCCTGACGATGGCCTCACCCCCGGGGCGCGGGCTCATGTCCGGGTCCGAGGTGCAGGTCGCGGTGCTCGGCGGCTCGTCCGACGTCACCGTGCAGGTCGCCGCGATCGAGGCTTTCGCCGACGCGACCCGCAAGGCCGGCGTCAGCCAGGCCCCGCCGATCGAGAGCCTCGCCGAGGTCATCCCCCTCGGCGACCTCCCGTCGGAGTTCGGCGGGCGTCCCGTCGTCGGGGTCGCGTCCTCGACGCTCGAGCCGATCGGCTTCGACCCGAAGGGCACGTTCATCATCACCGGCCCGTCCGGGTCGGGACGCACGACCGCCGTCGCGACGACCGCCGCCGGCCTCTTCCGGTTCAGCTCCGGCTCGGCGCTCTACCTCATGACCCCGCGCCGCACCTCGGAGCTGCTCGACCTCGGCATCTGGGCCGAGACCGCCGTCGGCGGCGAGGCCACGTCGGCGCTCGCGAGCCGGCTCGCTGCCGAGATCGAGGAGGGGCGCGTCACGAGGCCGATCGCCGTCTTCGTCGAACGCATCGACGACCTCGCGCCGTCGGGCGCCGAGAACGCCCTGACGACCCTCGCCAAGGCCTGCGTCGACAACGACCAGCTCGTCGTCGCCGAGGGTGAGGCAGCGTTCTTCAGCAGCAACTTCGGCCTCCAGGCCCTGCTCAAGACGTCGCGCTCCGGCCTCGCCCTGCACCCCGACGGCAACGAGGGGCTCTCCGTCTTCAAGGCCAACCTCCCCGCCCTCAACCGGGCAGAGCTCCCCCCGGGCCGCGGTTTCATCATCGAGAAGGGCAAGTTCGAGCTGCTCCAGGTGGCCCGCCCGTGACCCTTCCCTCCGCAACACACCGAGTAGGTCACGACACACCGGGATCGGATGCCGGTGAGTTGCGACCTTCACGGTGTGTTGCGGGGGAGACGCTTTGGGGCACAGGCGAACTCGCGCCACGACACGGCATACGCCATCGGTGCCCGACAGGGTCACGAATCATGGGGAGTGCTCCCCATCGACACCCCCCGAGGGCTGACATAGGTTTCTGCATGTCGACGAAAGCCGCCCATCGGGACGAACTGCCCGTAGGGCCCAGCGGACGTCGAGGAGTTGGCACAGCGCGGGCCTGCACGGTTGGTCCGGAAGAGAACTTCCCGAATCAGTCGGGGGAACACAGGCAAAGGAGAAGGTCATGGCTTGGCTCGGAATGAACGACGATGAGGTCAACGCTCAGGGCAACGTCCTGCAGCAGCAGGCGGAGGCCATCCAGAAGCTCATCACGAAGGTCGACCAGGAGGTCGAGTCCCTGAAGCAGAACTGGCAGGGTGACGACTCCAAGCAGTTCGAGCAGGAGTGGACCGGCACGCACCGTCCCGAGCTCCAGAAGGCCCAGAAGCTGCTCACCGAGATGAAGTCGACGATCGACCACGAGGTCCAGCAGCAGCGCAGCACCTCGTCGCAGTACTGATCCACCTCATCTCACCACGACCTACACACGCTTCACTCCTGAAGGGGAACTGACATGGCTGTTTACAAGAAGGGTATGAACGCCGACGCGGTGTCCGCGTCCGGTGACAAGCTCGTCGGCTACAAGGGCGAGCTCGACGGCATCGTCGAGGCCGTCAACGGCGCCGTCTCCACGATCAAGGGCAACTGGGGCGGCACCGACGCCGACCGCTTCCAGAGCGACTGGCACGGCCAGCGCCAGGTCGTCTCGGCCGCCGGCGACAAGCTCGACGCCATGGGCAAGAAGTGCAAGACCAACGCCGAGTCGCAGAAGCAGACGTCGTCGAAGTGAGCCCGGCTGCCGCGTGAGCACGGCTCCGCAGCACCCGACGCGAAGGGTGGTCGCTCCCGGACAGGGGAGGAGCGGCCACCCTTTCGCATGCCCCGGCCACGCGTGCCCCCTGGGACGTATCAATTCGCTTGACAGCCGCGTCTGCCCGGTGTGAGACCTAGACTGAGCACCCAGAGGAGGGGCGACGCATGGGCGAACCTGGTGAACTCACCGAGCTGGTCGCCCGCGCCTCGCAGGGAGACGCCGCCGCGTGGAACACCGTCGTCGAGCGCTTCTCGTCACTGCTGTGGGGCGTCGCGCGCGGCCACCGGCTCCGACAGGAGGACGCCGCCGACGTCGTGCAGAACACGTGGCTCAAGCTCCTCGACCACCTCGACACCATCGCGCAGCCCGAAGCCCTGGCGGGCTGGCTCTCGACGACGGCTCGCTACGAGTGCCTCGCCGTCCTGCGCAAGAGGGGCCGCGAGCACCTCGTGCGCGACGACGACCTCGCGACGCGCGTCGTCGACGACCAGGTGCTGGCGCTCGACGCCGCACTGCTCGACGACGAGCGCGACGGCGAGCTCTGGACGTGCTTCTGCCACCTGCCCGAGCGCTGTCAGGTGCTTCTCCGGGCCCTCATGGCGAGCGACCGCCCGAACTACCGTGCCATCTCGGACGCGCTCGGGATGTCGGTCGGCTCGATCGGGCCGACCCGGATGCGGTGCCTCGACAAGCTGCGCGACCTCATCGGCGCCTCCGGCTACGTTTTCGACCCGAGGGGGAGGCCCTGATGTCTGACCAGGAGCTGCACCCGGACGACCTCGAGCTCCTCGACCGTCTGGGACGGATCGCGGCGGTCGTCGACCCCGTGCCCGATGCCGTCGTCGAGCTCGGCCGGGCCGCCTTCGAGCTGCGCCACGCCGACGCCGTCGTCATGACCATGGCCGACGAGGCGGTCTCGGGTGCCGAGCTCCGGGCCGTGCCCGACGAGCAGGGCTCGAGCCGGCTGCACGTGTTCGAGCACGGCGAGGTCTCGATCGAGGTCGAGGTGACCGTGCGGGGCGAGTTCGCGCGGGCGGTCGGCATCGTCGACGACGGTTCCGGGGTCGATCTCTCCGGAGCCCACGTCAGCGTCGAGACGACGTCCTCGTCGACCACGGTCGACCTCGACGGCGGACGTTTCACCGTCGAACGCGTGCCTCTCGGACTCGCCCGCATCGTCCTCGAGCGAGCCGGGAGCCGACTGCTGGTGACGCCGTGGTTCGACGTGGGTTGATGGTTAGCCTCACGCTCCCCACGCCGTGAACGAGGCCGCGGTCGCCAGTGCGAGGTCATCACCCAGCGCACCGCGACGTGCGGCCAGCCACCCTTCGGAAAGCGTGCTGCTGTCTCTCGCCACGGCGGTGTGGACGTCGCGCATCACGCCGAGGCAGGCCGCGTCGTTGACGGGTACGACGCTGGCGAGGACGGTCGCCGTGCCCATCCCGAGCAGGCTCGAGACGAGGCCGAGGGCTTCGAACGGACCGATGGGCGCCGCGCCTCCGGAGTCGCACGCGGACAGGACGATGGCACCCGGCGAGCGGTGCAGGCCCAGCAGGTCGTGGACGGTGAGCGGTCCGTCGGCCAGGTGGAGGGCGGAGAAGAGCGGGGCGTCGCCACGGAACGTCCCGTGAGCCGCGATGTGGGCCAGTGACGCTCCGTCGACGGCTTCGAGAGCGGCCGTTGCCGTCGCGTCCTCGGGACGAAGCACCTTGGCGTGGCGGTGGATCCGGCTCAGGCTCGCAACCTCCGCCTCCCGGGTGCTGAGGCCGGGCCCGGTCACGAGAGCCACGTGCGAACCCGCTCCCCTGCCGAGTCGCCGGGTCGCCCGAAGCCACTGGGCGATGGACGGACTGACACTGAGGTGCCGGTCGGCGAAGCACGGGAGGAGTCCCCACGGCGCTGTGAGCAGGTCGGCGGGCGGCACGACGACGACGCGACGACACCCCTCCGGCAGGTCGGCACCGTCGCCCAGCAGAGCCGACTGGAGCAGCCGTCCCGCAGCGGCGAGCTCGACCCGGCGACCGAGAGCAGCGCGACGCAACGCGAGTCGCGCGAAGTCAGCTTCCCTCCCGGCCCGGACAGACGAACCGACGACGACGTGCCGCACGACCCCTCGGTGGACGGTGAGGCGGTGCAGGGTGTCGCCGTCGCGGACGATGCTGACGACGGCACCCTCGTCGGCCACGGTCTCGAACACGGCGTCGAGGTCGAGCTGGGGCCCGCCGTCGGCACCAACCGTGCGGTCGGAACTGCGGCGATCTGCTGGCTCCTTCTGCGGCGTGCCGTCCCCGGACCGGAGGTGGCGGTGGGTGCGGCGGATGGCGGCCTCGAGTCGGGCCCGGTCCCGGGTCAGGGCGACCGACCCGGGGTCGTCGGCGCCCACGGCGTCGAGACGGCGCGTCACGTCGCGGAGCGCCGCGAGGTCACCGACGAGCAGCGGGTCGGTGACGCTCGCGCGGGGCGAGTCCAGGGCCATGGCCCGCCAGCGCTCGGCCCACCACAGCAGCCGACGAGGCCGACGCGCACGCACTGCGGCGTCCACGGCGAGCCGGGTGAACTCGATGCCGTGCCCGCTGGCCAGAGCCCGCAGCTCGACGTCCCCGAGCAGGTTGCGGTGCTCGTCGACCGCGTCGAGACCGTGCCGGCAGGCCAGCAGGAGCGCGCGTCGGTCGCCGAGCTGCTGGGCGAGCAAAGCGCCGGCGAGCCAACCTGCCGCCCGCCCCAGTGGCGGCCCGGTCCAGCGCGTTCGCGCAGCATCGCTCAGAGCCAGGCGAGCGGTGTCGTCGCGGCCCGCGTCGTGCGCGATCCGGCCGAGCAGCACGAGCGCGACGGGCAGCTCGACCGCGTGCCGGGCCTGCATCGATCCGACGAGCGAGGTGGCCTCGGCGAGCAGGTCCGTCGCCGAACGACCCGGGACGGGAGGCGGCGCAGCCCCCTCGCCGTCGACCATCCAGGGTCGCAGCTCGGGTCGCACGGAGACGTACGCGGCACGCAGCCGCAACAGCCGGGCGCGGTCGGCCCACCCCGGGCGGCGTTGCGACCGGAAGAGCCGCTGGGCATCCGCCGCACTCGCCTCCGCGGCGGCGAGGTCGGCTTGGGCGAGGGCCGCCTGCGCGTCCGTGAGGAGCAGCTCGGCGCGTCGCACGGGCGCGCCGACCGTGCCCGGGAGCGTGACTGCGCAGAGGTGTCGCACCTCGTCGATGAGCCCTGCCCCGAGCAGGACCTGGGTCCGCTCGATGACGAGGTCGTGCCGTTCGTTGCCCAGGCGGTGAGCGCGGACCGATGCCTCGTCGAGCAGTCGCAGGGCCGTCGGGACGTCTCCTCGGAGATTGGCTGCGAGTCCGCGGTTGTGCACGGCCTGGACCGCCTCGAACTCCTGCCCCACCCGGTCGAGCAGCACCTCGGCTCGACGCGCGTCGGCCTCCGCGGCGTCGGCGTGACCCAGGGCCAGGTGGACGTCGCACCTCGTGTTGAGCGAGCGTCCCGCCCACAGGTCGTCTCCGAGGCGGCGGCTCCCGGCGATCGCGCGGTCGAGGTCCTCGAGCGCCTCGGCGTTGCGGGCGAGCATGTGCAGCACGTGTGCCCGGCGGTGGAGCAGGCGCGGCAGCATGGCTGGAGGCGTCAGTGGCACGGCCTCGTCGAAGCGGAGCAGCCCGTCCCTGGTGCGTCCCGCGAAGGCCAGCACGATCCCCAGGGTCCCGAGGACGTCCGCCTGGCGGGTGGCGTCGACGCGTCGAGCGTTGCGCAGGGCGGCGAACCCGTGGGCCACGGCCTCGTCGGTCCGCCCACTGTCCCGGAGCACGATCGCCGATGTCTGGTGTGCGACGGACCGGTCGTGGGGGTCGGTCGAGTCGGAAAGGATGCGTGAGGCGAGGTCCATAGCCCGAGCGGGCTGGGATAGTGCAAGAGGGAGCAGTGAGTCCACGAGTTCGGTGCCGGTCGGGCGGGGGTCTCGTGGACGACGCGGAGCGCTGCGCGCGCGAGGTCGTGTATCCGAGCGCAGGGGTTGTGCGTCTGGCTTCATGAACCACCCCCACACCAGCCAGGAGGTCGACGATGTCCAACAACGATGATGGCAGCCCCACCCCCGACGCGCCGGACGTTCGATGGTGGCGACCTGCACTGCCCAACCCGGCCCAGCAGGCCCGCTACACCGACCAGCTGCGCCTCATGATCCAGGGGCTGAACGCATCGCTTCAGGCCGAGGGACGAGGCGATGCCGCCCTGGTGACCGCCTACCCCGATCCTGACAACCTCGAGACGACCGAGTTCCTCTACCGCGCCGACACCATCCTCGTCAGCACCGACGACGACGACCTCGCCCGCATCTCCGAGGCGCTCGGGGGGCTCAGCCTGGCACCGTCCGACGCCGACGACGGGCGCGTACCCCCGCCCGTCGGCTGGCTCCGGGTGCTGCCGCTGCCCCCGGGTCAGCCGTGGGCCGGGGACGACGTCTCCGGGACCCCGGCCGAGACCGCGCTGCTCGCCATCGAGGCGGTGACGGGCCGCGCCGACCTCGCGGGCTTCGACCGCGTCGTCCACCTCACGTCCAACAGCGGCTGCCCGGCGACCGAGCCGGTCCCGGCGTCAACCGGTCCCGACCCCGCCCTGCGCCCGGATGCCACCCTGGGGCAGGGCGTGCGGGTCGCGGTCATCGACTCGGGCTGGCCGCTCGCCGCGACGGACCGGGACGTCGAACCGACCCCCGCGCGCGACGTCCGGTGGTCCTGGCTCGACGGGATCACCCACGACGAGCTCGAGACCGCTCGCCCGGGTACGACGGTCCAAGCCGTGGAGCACGGGCACTACCGCGGCCACGGGATCTTCGTCGCGGGCGTGGTCCGCGCCATGGCGCCGGCCGCGCAGGTGACCCTGCACGCCTGGGGTCCGACGACGTACGGCCAGATCGAGAGCGAGCTCGCTCCGATCCTCCAGCGGGTGCTCGAGACGGAGCCGGACATCATCAGCATGTCGGCGGGCACGGGAGGCGCGAGCGGCACGACCCCGGTCGCGGAGCCGCCGGCCGGACGGCGGCGGGCAGCGGCCTCGACCGAACCCGCCTTCGCGCTCCGGCAGTTCGTCGCCACGCTCGAGCCGACGAAGACCCTGCTCGTGTGCGCGGCCGGCAACGACGGCACGCAGGGGCCGTTCGAGCCGGCCAGCATCCGGCTGCCGCACACCCACGACCCGCGGTGCAAGGTGGCCGTCGGCGCTCTCAAGAAGCAGGGGCGACTCGCGAAGTACAGCAACCGGGGGACGTGGGTCGACGTCTACGCCCGCGGCTCGAAGGTCGTCAACGCCTATCCCGACGGGCCGTACACGTACAAGGAGTCCCCGCGGACCGACGATACGGTCCAGTTCACGACGGGACTGGCCGAATGGAGCGGGACGTCCTTCGCGACGCCGCTCGTCGCCGGGCTCGTCGCGTCTCGCATGTCGTGGACGGGAGAGAGTCCCCGGCAGGCGTGGGAGGCGCTGAGCGCCGTCGCAGCAACGCAGGCACCCTACGGCCTCGCCACGCTGCGCCCTGGTGATGCCGACCGGGGCGTCAACCCGCCTGCCGGCTGAACTCCCTGACCGGAAGTGCAGACAGCAGGACGCCCGGGGTCACGGTGGTGCGGACGTGACCCCGGGCGCTCCCTCGCCGCTCAGGCCGGAGCCGTCGTGAAGCGCAGGTAGGGCTTGACCTCGTCGACGGCGTCGGCACCGAAGCGCTCGCGGGCGTCGGCGGTCGACACGGTCGGGGCCACGATGACCTTCTGGCCCTCGCGCCAGTCGGCCGGCGTGGAGAACGGGCCGCTGTCGGTGAGCTGGAGCGCGTCGACGGCGCGGAGGATCTCGTCGAAGTTGCGGCCGACGCTCTTGGGGTAGGTCAGCGACAGGCGGACCTTGTTGGCCGGGTCGATGATGAAGACGGAGCGCACGCCCGAGGTGTCGCCCTCGCCGGGGTGGATCATGTCGTAGAGCTCGGAGACCTGGCGGGAGTCGTCGGCGATGATCGGGTAGCCGACGGTCGCACCGCTGACCTCCTCGATGTCGCCCTTCCACTCCTCGTGCTGCTCGATCGGGTCGACCGAGACGGCGAGCACCTTGACGCCGCGCTTGTTCCACTCGTCGTCGAGGGCGGCGACGCGGCCGAGCTCTGTGGTGCAGACCGGCGTGAAGTCGGCCGGGTGGCTGAAGAGGACGGCCCAGCTGGCGTCCTTCCAGTCGTGGAAGCGGATCGGGCCCTCGGTCGTCGTGGCCTCGAAGTCGGGGGCGATCTCGCCCAGTCGCGGTGTTGCCATTGGCTCGTCCTCTCGCGGTCGGGCGCACGGCGCGCCCCGGTCTGCATGCCATTCTGACCACAGAACCATGCATCACGTTATGGGTGTCCAAATGTTGTGACGCGCATCCAGTGGACTCCCAGCCGACTCACCGAGACTGCGCGTGGAATCTGTCGCCACCCATAGGAGCCCCCGACGTGAGCGCCCTGCTCGACACCATCACCACCCAGGTCCTCCACGCACCGGTGTGGCTCGTGCTCCTCGTAGTCGGTGGGATCGTCTTCGTCGAGGACGCGCTCTTCGTCGGCTTCGTCGTGCCCGGTGAGACCGTCGCCATCCTCGGTGGCGTGGCCGCCTCGCTCGGGCACGTGCCGCTCGCCGCGGTCCTCGTCGTCGTCGTCGTGGCCGCGATCGTCGGCGACACGGTCGGTTTCGAGGTCGGCCGTCATCTCGGTGGCCGAGTCGTGGCCCTGCGCGCCTTCGACCGGCACCGCGGGCGCATCGACCAGGCGCAGGGCTTCCTCGGCCGCCGCGGCGGCGCCGCCGTCTTCCTCGGCCGCTGGACCGCGTTCCTGCGCGCCGTCATGCCGGCCCTGGCCGGGATGTCGAAGATGCACTACCCGACCTTCCTCGTCTGGAACGCCGCCGGCGGCATCGCCTGGGGGAGCGTCGTCGTCACGGCCGGCTACCTCGCGGGCCGCTCGTACACCCGGGTCGAGACGTGGCTCGGGCGCGGCGCCGCCGTCGCCGTGGGTGTCGTCGTCGTGGTGGCCCTCGTCGTCTGGCAGGTGCGCCGCCACCGTGCCGAGGGCGCCGAGGGCGCCGAGGGCACCGAGGGTGCCGAGGGTGCAGAGGGCGCCGAGGGTGCGGGGGTTGCCGAAGGTGCCGACGCGGAGGGCGGCGCGAACACCTCGCGTATGCCGTCAGCGGGCTGAGCGCGCACGTCGGGGTCGCTCCTCGGGCTTCGTCTCCACCGCGACCCGAGCGCTGCGCCCTGGTCACCGGCTCCGACTGAGTCGACAAACTCGTCCGCAGCGGCCGGATCGGTGCTGTGCTGGAGCATGACAACCTCCACGCACCTCGGTTCACGCAGGCGTGCACCGTCCGCTCAGGCCATGGCCATCGCGGTGGGGCACGTCGTCGTCGCCACGGCGGCACTGGGCACGGGGATCGTCCTCGTCGTGGCTGGCACGCGGTCCGGTGCCGAGCTGGAGACGCTCTACACCCCCATCGGCGTGGCGGTCTGCGGCGTCGCTCTGGTCTTCGGTGCGGTCGCGGTCAACGTCGTTGGCTCCACGCCCCACCACCCGCACCGAGCCGCCGGCCTCTCGCGCGCGCTCGGCCTCCTCGAGGTGCTCGCCGGGCTGGTGTGCGCCGTCAGTGCCGCCGTCGCCGTCGCCTCGTACCCGCAGTTCACGCCCTGGCGGTCACCGGCGCTGCTGCCGGCCCTGGTGCTCGTGGCCCTGGGAGTCACGGCAGTCATCCAGTCCAGCCGCGTCCGGCGCCAGGAGTGACCCTCGAGGAGCGACAGCCATGAGGCCCCTCCCGGCTGGGAGGGGCCTCACGGCATACGGGCTCGGGATTGACCGGTTGGGTCAGCGCTCCTCGGTGCCTGCGATGAAGGCCTCGAGCTTGGCGCGACCGAGGTCGTCCGGACGCTGCTCCGGCGGGGACTTCATGAGGTAGGACGAGGCGGACAGCAGGGCGCCGCCGATGCCACGGTCCTTGGCGATCTTCGCCGCACGGATGGCGTCGATGATGATGCCGGCCGAGTTGGGGGAGTCCCACACCTCGAGCTTGTACTCGAGGTTCAGCGGCACGTCGCCGAAGGCGCGACCCTCGAGGCGGACGTAGGCCCACTTGCGGTCGTCGAGCCACGCGACGTAGTCGGACGGGCCGATGTGGACGTTCTTGCTGTCGACGAGACCCGAGAGCGGACCGGTGAGGTTGCTCGTGACGGCCTGGGTCTTGGAGACCTTCTTGGACTCGAGGCGCTCGCGCTCGAGCATGTTCTTGAAGTCCATGTTGCCGCCGACGTTGAGCTGGTACGTCCGGTCGAGCACGACGCCGCGGTCCTCGAAGAGCTTGGCCATGACGCGGTGCGTGATGGTCGCGCCGACCTGGCTCTTGATGTCGTCACCGATGATCGGCACGCCGGCGGCCTCGAACTTCGCGGCCCACTCGGGGTCGGAGGCGATGAAGACCGGGAGCGCGTTGACGAAGGCGACCTTCGCGTCGATGGCGCACTGGGCGTAGAACTTGTCGGCCTGCTCGGAGCCCACCGGGAGGTAGGAGACGAGGACGTCGACCTTGCGGTCCTTGAGGATCTGCACGACGTCGACCGGCTCGGCGCCGGACTCGTCGATCGTCTGGCGGTAGTACTTGCCGAGACCGTCGAGCGTGTGGCCGCGCTGGACCTCGACACCCGTGGTGGGGACGTCGGCGATCTTGATGGTGTTGTTCTCGGAGGCGTTGATGGCCTCGGAGAGGTCCTTGCCGACCTTCTTGTCGTCGACGTCGAAGGCGGCGACGAACTCGACGTCAGAGACGTGGTACTCGCCGAACTTGACGTGCATGAGGCCGGGGACGCCGGTGGTGGCGTCAGCGTCCTTGTAGTACTCGACGCCCTGCACGAGCGAGCTCGCGCAGTTGCCGACGCCGACGATGGCGACGCGTACGGATCCCATGGATCACTCCTTGTTGTTGGTGGTCGTGCTCTGGGGGGTGGTGATGTCTGTGGTGGCCAGGCCGGGCTCGTCGTAGGCCGCCGGGCCCGGGTCGAGGGCCGCGCGGCGTTCGGCGACGATGAGCTCCTCGAGCCAGCGCACCTCGCGCTCGGCGCGCTCCTCGCCGTGCTGCTGGAGGGCCAGGGTGTAGCTGTCCATCCGCTCGCGGCGGGCCTGGGAGGCGTCGCGGATGTTGGCGAGCCGCTCCTCGAGCCGGGAGCGCCGGCCCTCGAGGATGCGCAGGCGCACCTGCGCCTCGGTGCGCGAGAAGAAGGCGAACCGGACGTCGAAGTCGTCGTCGTCCCAGGCGTCGGGGCCGCTGGCCGCGACGAGGTCCTGGAAGTGCTCCTTGCCGTCGGCGGTCAGCTCGTAGGTGATCCGGGGCCGCTTGCTGCTGCCCGTCGCCGCCTCGGTCGTCTCGTGGATCCAGCCCGAGTCGACGAGGTGGCGCAGCGCCGGATAGAGCGAGCCGTAGGACAGCGCCCGGAAGATGCCGAGCGCGGTGGTGAGGCGCTTGCGCAGCTCGTAGCCGTGCAGCGGGCCGTCGTGGAGCAGGCCGAGGACCGCGAACTCGAGCAGCGCAGCGCGGCGGCTCTGAGGACGTTCGGACTTCGGCACGTGACTACGGTACACCCAGATATATCGCTGCGATACATCACACCGACGCATCGCGTGACACGTTCCTCGACGCCGGGTCAACCAACAGGACCGAACCCAGGTTTCGACGTCTGTCCGACGTCCTGGTGGTTCGTGCCTGTTGGTTGACCCGGGCCTGCGGTCGCGCTCAGCGGCTGGGCGCCGCGACGCGTGGGCGGCTCAGGGCTCTGGGGTGTAGATGGCGATGAAGCCCGTGCCGTGCGGCGGCGCCGACCCCTCGGCGACGACGAGCTGCAGCGGCCGACCGTCGCCGGACGGCTGGGGTGCGGTCTGCGAGCCGCCTTCCATCCACTGCGTCTGCTCCCCGACCAGGCCCTCGAGCTGGAAATAGGCTGGCTCGCGGCGAGGGGAGCCGGTGACGACCGTGCCGGACGTGACGAGGAACGGCCCGCTCTGCGGGGCTGCCGTCTCCAGTGGCGTACCGGCGACGTCTACCGGACCGGCGATCGAAGCCGTGAGGCGGTAGCGGTAGCCCTCACGCTCGATGACGTCGGGGAGGGCCGCGACCGGCTTGCCGGACAGGTCCCTGATCAGGGCCCGTGCGCCCTGCGCGTAGATGGCGCCGGTCAGCTGGGCGCCGTCGACCGAGGCCGGCTTGCGCGTCTTCGCGTCGACGAGCTGGATGCGGACCGAGGCGGTGCGCCCGACCGTCAGCTCCGTCCAGCCCTGGCCCGGCTCGCCGGGGACGGTTCCCCCGGCCGGGAAGTCGCGCTCCGCGGGCCGGCCGGCCGCGCACGAGCTGCCGAAGAAGCCGGCGGTCCCCCCGAAGCTGACCGTGACCATGTACGTCGCGGCCTCGGCGTCGGTCAGGCCGGGCAGGTAGCACTCGGCGCCGATGGAGACGTGGGTCGTCGTGGGCTCCCAGACGAGCGAGAACTGACCCTGGCCGCGGTCACCGATGAAACCGGCGACGAGGGTGTCGTCGCCGACCCGGGCTCGGTAGCGCAGGCCGTCCTTGACGACGTCGCCGGGCGCGTCGGGGACGGACCGGAACGGCATGCCGTCGGCCCCGATCATCGGAGCAGCGCTCGACGGCGGCCCGGCCGGGACCGTCGGCGCGGGACGGCCGAGCGAGGTCACGACCCCGACGGCGAGGGCGGCGACGGCGAGCGTCGCGACCGAGCCTGCGGCGACGGCGCGACGGCGCTTCGTCGTGCGCACCCGGCCGGCGACGCCGGCCGTGAAGTCAGGGGCGGTGCCGAGGTCGTCGGCGTGGGTGGTCAGCTCGTCGCGCAGGTCGGTGAGGTTCATCGGACACGCTCCTCGTCGGAGGTCGGGCTCAGGGTGGGGTCGATGCGGAGCTTGGCCAGCGCGCGGCTCGCCTGGCTCTTCACGGTGCCGACGGAGCACTGCAGGATCTCGGCGGTCTCGATCTCGGACAGGTCCTCGTAGAAGCGGAGCACGACGACGGCCCGCTGGCGCCTCGGTAGCCGAGCGAGCGCCCGCCAGAGGTCGGTGCGGTCGTCGACGCGTACGGCCTCGGTGCGGTGCCCGGCAGCCGTGGCGCGCTCGGGCAGCTCGGCCGTGGCCTGCTCGCCGTTCCAGCGCCGCCGCCACCAGCTCGAGTACGTGTTGACCATGACCCGGCGGACGTACGCGTCGGGCTGGCCGTCGATGCGACCCCAGGCGAACCACGCCTTGGCGAGCGAGGTCTGCACGAGGTCCTCGGCGAGTGCGCGGTCGTGCGTGAGCAGGTATGCCGTCCGCAGCAGTCGGGTCGAGCGCGTCGCCACGAAGTCGTCGAAGGACCCTCGGTCCACGGCTCGTCCCCCTGTCAGCGGCCCGGCGGAGAGGCTGCTCGCCCCGGCGTCGGTGCCTGTCACTGTCGTCACATCCTGCAGGACCGTCTGGGGCCGGAGAAAGGTTGCACGCCCGTGTCGACAACGTGGCGAGCGTCAGCGTGACGCGTCGGAACCGGCGTCACCGGGCTGTGCAGGAGTGCGCGCGGACTGGGGCCGCAGGGCGCCGGGCCGGTCCGGTGGGCCCCAGAGGGATGCCCACCGGACCGGAGCCTGGGTGCCGCCCGGCTACATGACGACCAGGGTCAGCACGACGCTGTGGCTGCGTCCTGCCGAGCTGCCGGTGACGGTGATCGTGTAGGTGCCACGCCGGGTCGTGCTGCCGGTCTTGACCTTGAGCGTGCTCGTGCCCGGGACGACGACCGGGTTGCCGGTCCACGTCGAGGTGGCGCCGGCCGGGAGGAACGTGCGCGTCAGGGTGACGCTGCCGGAGAACCCGCCGGTCGCGGCGAGCGTGAGCGGGTAGCTGGCGGTCTGGCTGCGCTTGACGGTGCGGCTGGTCGGTGACGCCACGAGCGTGAAGTCCGGTGCGGTGGTGACCGTCAGCGTGCCGGAGACCGAGCGGCTCAGGCCACCGGGTGTGGCCTGGGTGGCCGTCACGACGAAGGGGTAGCTACCGGGGGTCAGCGACGTCGTCGTGGTGACGGTGAGGCCGGACGACCAGGTGCCGCTCCCCAGCGACGTGGGGCTGAACGACGCCGAGGCTCCGGTGGGAAGGCCGGACACCGACAGCGACGTCGTGGACGCGTACCCGTCGATCGGGGCGACCGTGGCGCTGTAGGTCGCCCTGCCTCCGGCCGGTGTCGTCGCCGTGGCCGGGGCCAGGCTCACCGCGAAGTCCGGCGACGCCGGGGGCGGCGGGGGCGGGGGCGGTGCGTCGGTGATCGCCGCGCTGGCGGCGGGCACGTCGATGCGTCCCCAGCCGAATCGCCCGTCGGGCCCGACCGTCCCGAGGTCGTGCGCTGTGGTTCGGAGGGCGTCCTCGAGGGTCGCGACGGGTGCGCTGCGGTGCGCCCCGAGCAGCAGCGCCAGGGCGCCGGCGACGTGTGGTGCAGCGATGGACGTGCCGCTTGCGTACGCGTAGCCGTCGTAGCGGTCGGCGACGAGGACAGTGGCGCCGGGGGCGACGACGTCGGGGAAGACGCGGGTGCGCCCACCGCAGGTCGACGGGCCGTTGCTCGATCCCGACCAGATGGTGTTCGTGGCCGTGATGGCCCCGACGGAGAAGGCCTCGGGATAGTTGGCCGGGCTCGCGCTCGTGGACGCCGACGGCCCGAAGTTGCCGGCGGCGAAGACCGGTACGATGCCGGCGGCCGCGAGGGCGGCGACGTCGGCCTGGAACGAGGTGTCGCAGCCGGGCCCACTGCCGAGGACCCAGGAGCCGTTGACGACCTGCGGCGCGTCGGCCGTGGTCGGGTCGTGGTCGGGGTCGAGCACCCACTGGAACGCCTCGTGGATCGCGGTGGAGCTCGCAGCGCCGCTGTCGTCGAAGATGCGCGCGGCGATGAAGGAGGCGCCGGGGGCCATGCCGTAGCTCGTGGCGGCATCGTGGTCACCGACGACGACGCCGGTGGTCATGGTGCCGTGGCCGTTGAGGTCGGTCGGCGTGGAGTGCTGCCCGTACGGGTCGAACCAGCTGTTCGTGCCGCCGCGCCAGCGGGCCGCGAGGTCCGGGTTGGAGGTGTCGACGCCGGTGTCGAGCATCGCGACGACAGCTCCCTGTCCGGTCTGACCGGAGGCCCAGAGGCTCGGGGCCCCGAGCGCGGTGATGTTGGGCTCCACCGGCACCGCGGTGGGCGTGACCGTGATGGCGTCCGGCGTGACGCTGAGGACGTCGGGGCGGGCGGCCAGCTCGCGCACGGCCCTCGGTGAAGCGGTGACGGCGACGGCGTTGGTCACCCACAACGGCGTCTCTCCAGAGACCTCGCCGGCCGCGGCGAGCGTGCGCAGCCGGGCTCGGAGGGGAGCCTGCTTCGTCGCGGCGTCGGCCTTCAGCCCGGTGATGACGCGCGAGAGCCGTTGCCCGCGTGTCTGCCCCCGGGTCAGGTTCGGGACGGCCGACGGTTCGACACCGTCGCGCAGCGTCACGACGACGCGGGTGGGGCCGGCGGTCGTCCGCGTGCCGGGGTCGTGGGCGCCGAGCGGTGCCGCCGCGCCCGAGGACGCCGGCGCGACGAGCGCGCCGC